>DATDTL010000059.1:0-4315 GCA_035290885.1 archaeon | reverse complement strand
AAACTTTTACGGGACGGGACGTGCCCACGCACCCCGAAGCGAAAACCATAAATGCCAATAAGACGATTCCTGCGTTTCTCATCAATACACCTGAATACCAATTATTAAGCCGAGCCGGCTTAAATAGGTTAATCTTCTATTGGCTTTGTTTAAAAAGTCCGTTAAGACCACAAGCAGTTGTGATGTAAGTTCACAGAAACACTACCCGTTGGGGTGAGGAACCACTTATTAAACAAAGCCTCTTCTATTTTTGTTATTGTTATAGTTCTCCAAGGAAACGGGCAAGGTATTACTTCCTTGGGAACTATATCTGAACCCAGTAAATCATATCCGGAATCTTTACTGGGTTAACTATAACTTGTTTGAGTATGACGTGATGCTCACGCTAGCTTCAGCGTTATCGTGAAGTCCTGCCTCCCTGTTTTTGTGGTCGGGTCTATAGTGACAACACAATCCCGAGAAACGCCTCCGTTCGGCGCAGTATTGCAATCAATTGCATGGTCACTTTTGCCTAATGTTGACTCCATATTTTTTACAGTTGCCACCACTATATATCTGGGATCATCGGGCAAGCCGTCCATGCTGTAGGAAACATCTTGATTTTGGGTCGAAGGAAGGGAAATCTCTCCCAGAGTCGCGCTGCCGATAAATACACCGCCTTTTGTAGTATCATCTGAATTTGCCAATTTGTATACTCCTACGTCAACTTTAGTATATTCCAGACTGTTAGCCATGACTCTCACGGTGCCGGTTATGATAGTGCTTTTAGGAGCAGTTGTCGCGTCGCTGCCCGGTTTTGTTGTGCCGCCAGCCGCAGCGCTCGCCGCGCTTGGAGGCGGCGCAGCCTCGCCGTTGGATGTTACCTTGATTGGAATGGTCTTGTCTATTGCGTAGGAATATTTCGCGGTTATTTGCACTGTCAACGAGTCCTTTGGCACGCCGGCAGTCAGCTCGTTCGCAGGAATAGAAAAGGTGCAAGGTATCTTGACCGAGCCGAATCCTCGCGTCAGGCGCAGCGTCTTCTGTGCGTCGTCGGGGTCGGAACTGCTGATTTTTATTGTTCCTCCGCTGCCATCGGTCGCACCTGTATCACACACAAGGCTGCCCTTGGTCGCCTTTATGTGCAGCTCTACATCGCCTATGTTGTCGGAATTGAAATCTTTTATATCAGTGCCGAACTTGAAGGGAACGCCGCTTCCTATGTTCACCAGAGTGAGAGTGAAGGTTTCCTTTATGCCCGGGCAAACGGAGCTCGTACATTGCGACCTAGGCCTAACAGGCGACAGCGCATCCAACTGTATTTTTATAGGGGCGTTGGAATTCTGGGAAAACGTAGCCGTCTGGGCGAACCCGCCCTGTTTTCTTAGCAAATCAAACTGGTCGTAAGTGATTATATCCAACGGCGTCACTGAAGTTGTCGTATAATCGTATCCTGCTCTCACGCCTATGCTGTAGCTTTCTGACAGCCCTTCCGGAAGATAGGGCGCGGTTACCGTCCATATTCTTCTGGTGAATTCCCCGGGCGTATTGGAGCCGATGACAGGCGGCTTCATCTGCTCTGCCAGAAGCGAGTTGCTGCTATCGGGCATAGGCTGGGGATTCCATATGTCAACGCTGCCAAAGAGCGTGGTCTTGACGTTCCTTGCGGTCGTGCCGCCGATATTCTCAACTTCCAGATTCAGCCGCACCTGTTCCCCGGAATAGACGTCGTTGATGTCAGCCGAGAAGTCGTTTATCTGCAGGCCGTCGCTGGCAGAAACCTTTACAGGCCGCGTCGTGCCTATGCAGCCTGCCGCGAGAATTATCATTATCATGAAAGCCGCGGTCTTGCCAATCATCATTTCATCGCCTTACCTGCACCTGCTTGGATGCGCGTATCTCGTAGTCGTAGTCCATGCTTATTAATATGGAGTGGTCGTCTAAATAGTTTACATCGGCCGGCATGCTGATCTCGCAGGCTATCTTCGGGAATGCCGTGCCTTGTATGTACAGCTTCTGCCTCGCGCAGTCCGCAGCCACTATCTTCTGCCCAGCCTCCTGTATCTTTACCTTGCCCGCGTCTATCCACGGTATCCTGCCGCCGCCGACGTTGGAAATCTCCATGTACATGTACGTCTTCTTGTCCTTGCGGACAATCACGGGCATGGGCTCGCTGAATGTCATTGTGGCCTTCAGCCGCCCGTCGGAATTCGTGAACACGGGCCGCGACTGCACGGCTTCGCCCTTGGCCTGCCTGATGCGGTATTCCTCTTCGCTTATCACGGAGACCGTTTGCACGCTTGATAGCGTGCTTGAGAATTTCGCGCTGGCTTCAACGTCTGTAGTTATCAGGCCGCTCTCTATGCTTGCCGGCGCATTTAGCGTGCAGCTTCTCACGGCAAAGGAGCCAGGCCGGACTACGCTTAATTCCTCGGCAAGCGGGCCTGCGGCAAAATCGCATCCCTGAGGCGCGAGCGCGCCGGCATTGAACACGGACAACGCCACGTTGCGAAGCTCGGTTACGCCCGAGTTTCGGAACTCCAGCGTTGCTGTTGCTCTGCCACTGGTGAAGACGTCCGAGGGCGTCACGTCAATTGATATGTAATCGCTTCCAGACGGGCTCTGATTAACCGAAAGGCATCCTGCAACCAGAATAACTGCCGCGAGAAGAAAGAAACGTTTCATCCGTTCACCTATATCTCGGCAGGCTTCACGGTAACCGCGGCCACGCCGCTGAGCCTGTAAGTATAGTCTGCGGTTGCCGTGACCTCGTAGGATTTCTGGGGCACGTTGCCGATGTCGTCACCGCTCATCGTGAAAAGCATCGGAACCGAAAGCCCTTGGCTGAAGAAGACTATGTCCTCCTTGTTCATGAACTTGCAGGATGCGGCCCCGCCTGTAGTCTGCAGGGACGCTGATGTGAATTTTAAGCCCACTACCGCATCTTTGTCCGTGAATTTATCGCAGCCTATGCCCACGAACGTGACGACAAGCTTTCCGGCAGCTATCTTGTTATCCGCAAGCCTGCCGGTTCCTGTATGCCGTGCGCGGACCTCAAACGTAGCCTTGTTGTTGTTCAGTATGAAGTCCCTGTTCTTCAGCGACACGTCCAGCTTGAGCGGGCCGCTGCCGATGCTGGTCGGGGCCTCTATGGAAACCTGCTGCCCTGCCCTCTGGAGTGCCTTTATTTCGTCGGCGTTCACTGCCACCGGCCTGTAAGTCGTCTTTGCGATATAGTCGTGCTGGACCGCGAAACGAAGCTCAAAATCCGTGGAAAGTTTTAGTATGTCGTCTGCAGACGGCGCGATAAGCTTGTAGTTTATCAGCTTCTGTCCCCCAGGAGCGAGCGATCCCATATCGCATTTCTCTATTGTGCACGCTTCTGCTTCAGGAGTACACATAACATTGACCAGATTGCACAACCCAGTCCCTCCCATGCCCTGGCCGTTCAGAAAACTCGCCGCGTCGTATAGTTCCACGTTGACGTTCTTGAGGCTTTCCTGATTGTCAGTGTTTTCTATTATGAATGAGAGGTCCATCTGGTCACCGGGCAGTACAGGCGAATTGGGTATAGTATTTATGTCCCTGATAGTCGCTATGTTGCTTAGCCCCTCGGTCAGTGGCCTGCTGACCTTTATCTGGTTCGTGCCAAAATCCGGTCCGAATCCGGCGCAGCCTGTGACCAACAGGACAAAGACCACGAAAGCCGCTGCTTTGAGCATAGCCTTATTTAACGTCGCCGCATAAAAAACCTTATGCTCTTTGAATTCGTGCAGAAATGGTACGTTGACCCGGTGATTTACAACACCGGCTACAATCCCGTAAACACCGCAACCTACGGCATCCTGCTGATAGCGGCCGCCACCGGCGTGTACTATCTTCTGAAGCGCTTTCGTGTGCCTATTGATCACAAATTCCTTGCGGCTCTCGCGCCGTATATTTTTCTGGGCGCGATGCTCCGTTCCTACGAAGACCTTCTGGAGTCCATGAATCTTTCACTCAACTTTCTGACCGTTGCGAGCGCTGAAGGGCCAAGGAACATGCTGCTTGTCTCGCCCGTCATCTACGTCACGATATTCCTTTTCACGCTCGCGGCGCTTGCGCTGTCGCTTGGCATATCCCGCGTTTCAAAGCTGCCGTACCAGAAGATACTGTTTGCCATAGGCGCGATTGGCGCTTTGGCGGTTTTTTCCGCAATAGTCCCGCACGTTATGGATTTCTTTGCCGTTTCACTCATGCTCTCCCTTGCGGCGTTCTGGGCTGCCGCAATCTTCGCGTTTAGGAAATACCTCGCGCCAAAATACGAAAAGTTCTCATTTCTCACGAAAGAGAACGC
>DATDTL010000058.1:0-2860 GCA_035290885.1 archaeon | reverse complement strand
TGAAGGCACTTCCTTCGGTAACGTTCCGCTTAATATTGAACTCAAGCTCGAGGTCGTGGATTCCCCGAACTCCGCAGGCGTGGCAGTGGATGCCATACGCTGCTGCAAAGTTGCAATGGACAGGAAGATAGCCGGCGCCCTCACTTCGGCTTCGGCATACCTCATGAAGTCCCCGCCTCAGCAGTTCACAGACAGCGAAGCCAAGAACATGATAGAGGAATTCATCGCCGGGAAAAGAGAACGCTAAAGCCTCTTCTCCAAGTACAATTCATCCGCCTTGTCTTCTTCCGGGACGCGGGAAAACCCGCTTCTTGCGTAGAACTCCGCTGCAACGGCGTTCCTCTTATACACGAAGCAGAAGTATTTCTTGGCGCCTTTCCTCCTGAGAAAATCCTCGCCCCGGCGCAGCAGCCTCCTGCCTATGCCCTTTCTTGCATACTCCGGCAGAACGTATATGTGGAAAAGCTCCCATCCGCTGCTCCTTCCTATGTTGCAGAATCCAAGTATCTTGCCGTCTTCAAACGCCACGAAAAAGAACGCGTTCCCGGCTCTCATTTCCGGCAGAAGCCCTGCCAGCCGTTCGTCCGAATAGTTCTCGCCAACGAACTTTTCAATTAACTCTTCCGTGAATATCCCGCGATACGCATGCCTCCATGACAGCAGCGCGACGCCCCTTATTTCGGCGGCATCGCTTCGCCGCATCTGCCTGTGAGAAACTACCATAGAACACGTTGGGAAGGAGCGAATAAAAACAGCGATTTCCCTAACGGATAAAAGTTAAACGCCTCAATGCGGCAAAAATAACGATAAAGTGGCGAGCGTTGCGGAAACGAAAGGAAATGCCAAAAAGCCCTCCGATTTTGGGGACAGATAACCGTTGGTCTTCCTTTTCGTCGTAAGCATTGCCCAAACATGGCGGTACTGACTTGCCATTACTGATCCCCACGCTGAAACATACGGCTTTCAATGCGCGGGTTGTAAAAATCCAACGGTTACTTCTTTTCTTGTTATTTTCTATAAAATGACTACAACACACGTGTTTATAATTTCGGATAACGGAGTGTAAATAAATGGCCAATTTTCTCACGTAATGTCCTTGGCGATCTCAATCCAGATATCCTAAGCACATAATCCAGACCGTGTCTTTCTTCTAAAATGCGACTTGCCGCCGCTCCTTCGTAAAACGCATCTGAAAATAGGTAAACTTCGAAACCGGAGGGCGTCCCAAAACAACTATGTGACTCTCTATTTCTGCATGTAACATATGTATTCCCGTCTTTTACCATTTGCACTAATTCGCCATCAGATAGAGGAACAAGATTTGGTTTATACGTTTCTATTCTAGCGCTAATGAATGAATGAATAATAGAAGTTCCCCCCATGTTTAACGAATATACGAAAACTTAATAAAGATACTGAAGTCTCTCGGTTTGTATGAGAAAGAGTTCAATGGTGAAACAAAAGATAAAAAACAGCTTTGCAGGCGGGAGGAAAATTCTTGGGGGAGAATTCTCAACGTTCTCCCGCCTGCAAGCTTAAGGGGTTGTGGTTATCATTACCTCAGCATTTCTATGCCGAAAGCGGCCTCTGCCTTGGTCATTTCCTCCTTCCTCACCTGGCCGATGCCCATTATGTAGGGCGACTTCACGCCGGTGACGATGGTTATGACCTGTATCTTTCCCCTGTAGGAAGGCAGTATCCTCGCGCCCCAGATGACCTGGGCTTTCGGGTCAAGTTCGGCCTGTATCCTTTCGCCGATGAGGTTTATCTCTTCTAAACGCATATCCTCGCCGCCGATGACCTGTATCAGCGCGCCGGAAGCTCCGCAGTAGTCCACCTCAAGCAGCGGGTGATTCAGCGCCTTCGTGACGGCTTCTTCCGCCCTGTTGGCTCCGGAATCGGCCTCGCCAACGCCTATCGTGGCCACGCCGCCGTCCCTCATGATTGCGCGCACGTCAGCAAAGTCAAGATTGACAAGCGAAGGCTCGTAAATCGTTTCGGTTATGCCCTTTATCATCGTGGCTACGAGGTCGTCCGCGATGGAGAACGCCCTTTTCAGCGGCATGTCGCCTGCAAGCTCAAGCAGCTTCTGGTTTTCTATGACTATCACAGTGTCGCAGATGTTCCTTAGGTATGAAAGGCCTTCTTCCGCCTTCCTTATCCTTGCGCCTTCCAGCTTGAAAGGCAGGGTCACGACCGCTATGGTTATAGCGCCCGAATCCTTGGCTATTTTGGCCACTACAGGCAGCGAACCGGTTCCCGTGCCGCCTCCAAGGCCGCACGTGAGGAATACCAGATCCATGCCCTGAAGAAGCTCCCTGATCTGGGCCTTGCTCTCCATTGCCGCGTTCCTACCGACTTCCGGGTATCCGCCTGCTCCAAGCCCTCTGGTCAACTGCTTGCCTATCAATATCCTCGTGTCGGCTTTGGTCATTTTAAGGTGGTTCACGTCCGTGTTCAACGCCACCGTAGACGCTCCGTTTATCGTCTTGTTGCTCAGCGCCGTTATCGTGTTGCAGCCGCCTCCTCCTGAGCCGACTACTATTATTCTCGCCTTGTGCGATTCAAATTCCTCTGTGTCCATTACTCCTACATTCCCTGACATAACAACCCCCTCTATTCTCCGAAATATATTTTGGAATATCAAATTGCTTTTATATTTTGATTTGACATATTCCCTTTAGAAGCAGCATCCAACTGTTTCAGAGTAATTGCACATTTAAACGGTGCCCAAGTCCAAAGTTGTAGTCCCTTGCGATTGTCCAGATCGCGAATATTTTACACGTTGTCCAGACGTGTAATCTAATATTTCTTCTCTCTGCCTCCTTTAAGCCTTTTCTATGGTTCAGAATATATGTTC
>DATDTL010000057.1:0-13316 GCA_035290885.1 archaeon | reverse complement strand
GTGCCTTCACGGGGAATGACTTCAAGAAGCGTGAAAAAACTAGTTCCTACGGCTTGGGCTACCGGTTCTGCGTGCCTCCTGTCGGCATAGCCGTGGGGCAAGAAGTCCAAAACTATGCAATTCTCTTCCTTCATCATAGCTGTCGCCCATCTTGATCCTAACAATACATACTTCTAACGGTTTAAATAAGTTAATTTTGCAAAGTTTCGCCTGTCGGTCTCTTCATTAATATACGGGCTTTCATGGCAAAAATCAGACGATTTCACGTTTTAACGCTTCGTATGCCTCTCTATTATAGCAGATTTTTGTAAGCTAACACACTATGATGAAAATGGTGATAAGACGCCGGCGTTGCAGAAACAGAAGGAGATGCCAAAAGCCCTACGTTTTTAACATTGGGTTCCTTTGGCTTTCCTTCCAGTCGTAATCTGTTCAGAAATGGAACGCTATCCCGCTATTGCATCATTCCCGCGCTAAGATGTGTAGATTGCAAACAGCCCTTTGGCCTTTTGTACAATAAATGATTCCTCGCCCTGCCGCGTTTATATTTTTGGGAGAGTTATTTCCCCGCCCCATTTGTTATCACTGCCTGCATAACGGTTTCTCCCCGCAGTCCTATCTTCTGTCTGAGCACTATCAGGCGATGAAATATACGGCGCAGCTTCCGGTCTTTCGGGCCTGTCAAAGCATACATAGACAAATCTGTTAACAGAACCTAACACAGTCGCGCCCAGCCCAACGGCCATTGCATAAAATACAGGATTACTTAGCACATTGGAAACGCCTTCTCTGGCAGGCACGATATATGCCGACAGCAGAGCACCGATTCCAATGCCTTCCAATGCTCCGACTACGTATGGAACTGCTTCTCTTGCAATATTCATAAAAAGATTTATTGTAGCAAAGTACTAAAATATGTTAATCTCATGCCGGAAGCTCATCCGGCATACTTCCTGACAATCTCGGCAATCTGGTGGATTTCTTCCTTCTTGAGGTTCGTCCTTTCTTTGGAGAACAAGGCGTCCACCTCCTCGTCGGTATTCGGAAGGATGTTCGTTATCAGCGTTATGTATCTCGCTTTAAGAATCGCTATCTTGGAGAGGTCTTCCCTTAGCTGCTTAAGCTTTGCATCGCTCAGCGACGGAAGCTTTTGCAGGTATTCAAGGCATATCTTCTGCTCGTATATAAGCTCCTTCACGCCGGCACGGGCTTCCATTATGCCTCTGGCATCGTGCCTGTCCAGTTCCTCTTCTGCAATTATCTCCATTATTTCGCCTTCCTAAGATGCTCTGGCTTGAGATATATCTTCTTGGCGGCCGACATGTCTGCCACCTTTATCTCGTATCCGTTGCCCCTCTTTGAAATTATCATGCCCGTCTTCCCCTGAAACTTCGGGTTCGGAACGCCCTGATGGGAACGGAAGTCAATATGAACCTTGTCACCCGGCTCAAATTTTGCAAGGAAGCGGTTCACAGTGATCTTTCCGCTGCTTTGCATCTTGAAGCGCGTGCCCCTCATTTTGCCGTACGATTTCCTTACCATGTTATCACTTATTTCTATCAATGGCAAGGTTTATAAAACCTGTCCGAGAACGTAGTTTATGAAAAACAAATATGTTTCGGTTATATTGCCCCCTTCCAATCAGGAAGCTGAAAAATCACCTCCATCCGCGTTACTGCCTGCGTCAACTTCTTCCGATGAAATCGGTTTATCAATGGGAAGGCAGGTTGTGAAGCGGAACAAATGCGCCATAATTGCGAAGATGCAACAATCCATGCTTCGGCGCTGAAAGAAAAAATCATGCATTCCGACTCCGTGCCGTGCATAACCGCATGGCCGACCAAACGGGAATGAAGGGTATTTCAAATGGATTGGCAAAGAAACCCACCAATGATACCGTGATATTTACGCCATGACTCCAATCACTTTCCCCTCGCTCTCTTCCGGTATTTAAGCCTCGTAGCGAAAGACAAAGAATGCTCTTTCCGTTTTCTTCAATTCGGCCCCAGCAGCAGGAATTCATGGACGACGTGCGTCACGCAATAGAACAGAAGCGCCACCTGATAGCCAACGCGCCGACCGGCCTCGGCAAGACCGCAGCCTCGCTTTCGCCGGCGCTGGAATACGCGCTTGCCAACGGCAAGACCGTGTTCTTTCTCACCCCGCGCCACAGCCAGCATGAGATAGCGCTGGAGACGCTAAAGAAGCTGCGCCAGTATGCCGAGTTCAGCGTTGCCGATTTGATAGGCAAAAAATGGCTCTGCTCCATGGACGTGGCTGACTTTTCCAGTTCCGAATTCACGGACTTCTGCCGCTCCATGGTCAAGGACGAGCGCTGCCCTTATTACAAGGCCGTGCGCACGGATGACCGGACAGTCACCGAAAGGGCGAAGAGCGCGCTTAGGGTGCTGAACAACGAATTCCTGCACGCTGAGGAGTTCAAGAAGAAGTTTTCCGAAAGTTTTTGTTCCTATGAACTCCTCATGGAAGCGGCAAAATCCAGCGCTGTCATCATAGCCGATTATTATCATATCTTCTCCCCTGCCCGTTCGGCGACGCTCGCCAGAATAAAGAAGGAACCTGAAGACATCATCTTCATAGTGGACGAAGCGCACAACCTGCCTTCGCGGGTGCGCGACCTGATGTCCCAGAAGCTCACGACGTTTTCGCTTCTCAACGCGGAAAAGGAGGCCAAGCTCGCTGCCATGCACGATGCCGCGAATATAGCAGGCGAAATATACAATACTCTGAACGCCATGGCAAAGCAGCACGAGAAAGAAGGCTATGTCGGCAAGGAAGACTTTCTCAAAGAGCTGGAGCGCCGCATCGGCGACTTTGATTCCATGAGCGAAACCCTTGACAGCGCGGCCCAGTATGCGACAAAGCAACGGAAAAAGTCTTACATAGCATCGCTTCTCAAGTTTCTTGACTCATGGTCGCTTGCCGAGGAAGGCTATGCCCGCATAATCCGCAAGGAAATGGCACGATCAGGCAAATCCTTCGTGACGCTGTCGCTCGCCTGCCTTGATCCGGCAATGTACACGAAGGAGATAATAACGAGGTCGCATTCCACTATATTGATGTCCGGCACTCTTTTTCCGCAGGAGATGTATCGCAACGTGCTTGGCCTTCCCGAAAACACGGAAATGAAAAGCTACGAATCGCCGTTCCGAAGGGAGAACCGCCTCAACCTCATAGTGCCAGGCATCACCACCAAGTATTCCCAGCGCAGCGACGACACGTACAGGAAAATAGCTTCCTACGTCTCGTCGTGCGTGAACGCCGTGAAGGGAAATTGCGCTGTATTCTTCCCGTCTTATGCGTTCAGGAACGCGATATATCCGCTCATAAAGAATTCCATAACCAAGCCCGCGCTTCTTGAAGACAAGGAAGCCGACAAGGAGGGGCGCAAGGCGCTTTACAACCAGTTCATCGCTCTTCACAAGACAGGCGCGGTCCTTCTTGGCGTGCAAGCTGGCTCCTTTAGCGAAGGCATAGACCTTGCAGGAGATTTCCTAAACGGCGTCATCGTTGTAGGCATTCCGCTTGAGCGGCCGGACCTTGAAACGAAGTCCCTGATAGATTACTACGACCTCAAGTTCAGCCGCGGCTGGGACTACGGGTATTCTTATCCCGCGATGATCCGAACCATACAGGCCGCAGGCCGGTGCATACGAACAGAGAACGACCGCGGCGTATGCATCTTCATGGACGAGCGCTTTCTCTGGGCCAACTACCGCAAAGTATTTCCTTCGGATTTCAAGTTCACGGTCACCGACGCGCCGGAGCGGGAGATACGCAACTTCTGGAAGGCCTGATCATCTTATCGGCACCCGCTATACTTTTTATGATGGCATATCCACTCTATCGTTTCCCTTGCCCACCATATCCTTGCTGCCAGCTTCTCTTCCTTTTCGCAGAGAAAACCGAGCGATTTCATCGCATTTGTCCTTTTCCATTGCAACGGCTACGCCACTGTCCCAGTCGGCAGGCATGAAAATTGTAAATATAGTGCTTGCCATCGGGAAAGATATCATTTGTCGCAGAAGCAAATTCTACATTCTTTATTTCTATTCCGGCTTCTTCAAGCGTCTCACGCCGGGCGCACGCTTCAAACGTTTCGCCATACTCAATATGCCCGCCGGGAAATCACCGCGTTCGGTTGCCGTGCTTGCCTTTTCCTGAAAAGAACTTTGCCCCCTTCTTTACCATTACACCCAAGCCCGCCTTGGGGCGTTCTGCCTGCATAATTATCAATAGATTGCAGGCTTAAATAAAATTGAAAAGAATTAATATATGACAATCATGAAAGGGAATTTTTACGTCCTTGAAGGACTCGACGGCTCCGGCATAACCACGCAGGCAAGCCTTCTCAAAAATTACTTTGCAGGCAAAGCGTTGCTGACCAAAGAGCCAACGGATGGACTGATCGGCGGCCTGATAAAATCGTGCCTGCGCCGCGAGTGGAAAACGTCGCCTCTGGCGCTGCAGATGCTTTTTGCCGCGGACCGCGCCCATCATCTTGACACTGAAATAGAGCCGGCGCTAAAAGAGGGCAAGATAGTGATATCCGACCGTTATATTCTCTCTACATATGCATTCGGCAGCGTGGACGTGAGCCTTGAAACTATAAAAAAAGTCAATTCCGCTTTTAGGCGGCCTGACATAACATTCTTCGTGGACGTGCCGCCGGAAATCTGCATGGAGCGCATAGGCAAGAGCCGCCAGCACATTGAGCTTTTCGAGGAACTCGGCAAACTAAAAAAGATACGGGAGAATTACCTTTCGCTGCTCAAGGAGTTCCCGAATTCTCATATCATAAACGGCAACAGAAATATGCAAAAGATACACAAGGAAATTGTTGCGATAATAGAAAGCTCCCTAAAATAAATATTTAAGTCCCTGCCAAATTCATATGATTATGCCGCAGTACCCTATCAACATGAAAGCACAACTCCTGCTGGAATATATTCTCACGGGCGATGGCATCAGGACGATTGCTTACAGAAATGGCATGAACCCGGAAATACCACTTTCACTTTTGAATAGGCCAGATGTCCTACACTACATATGTCAATATATGGCATACGATGGCAAACTCACCCCACAAGACCTTCATGAGCTATACCAAGCAAAAACTAAGGAAAGGCTGAAGGGTAGGCAAAATCGGGGAATGTAATGGCCAGACGCCCGAAAGAATAATCACCCTAACGCCCCTCTCCCCGCCGGAATCATGCCGTCGATTTTTGCGCCTTCTATCAAAGCTTGCTCGGATTTTGAGCATATTCCTTTCAGCTTGTCCATGGCGCGTTTTGACAGCCGTTTTGCATCCGTGTCCCCTGGCATCAATACTATGTGCTTTGGCGTCTTCCTGACAGCGGTCTCAAGCGGCACCACCGAAACCCTGCCGTCGATTATTCCGCACGCGAGGGCAAGCCGCGTGCCTTTGAGGTAGTTCTTCCTGCCATGAATCATGAACGAGCCCTTGGCAAGATGCTCGCCGGAGTTCGGCGTCTTGTCGACCTGTTCTGGCGTGACCCAATAAACGTCAACCGCGCCAAGGCCCATTGCCCATGCCTTGGAGTAGCACGCTGCGAACTGCGCCGCCTCTTTTATTGCCTGCTCGCTTACTGACGGCGCGTCGCCGGTTTTGATGACAGTGAACGCGGCGCCGTGTATTTCCGCGTGCAGCACTATGTCTTTTGGCTCAATATGCTTCTTGACCAGATCCTCGTTCGTGACAGCGTCCTTTCCCGAGACGACAAGGAAGCCGTCCGATGTGAAGAAGTGCCTATACTTGCCGTACCACTTGTTCACCTTCATGCTCTTGTCAGCGGCCTTTCTCTTCTCTTTCATCTCAACAACGTTCATCCTGTCAAGGACCTTTCCCATCTCCTTGCCTATGTTCTCGGTCTTCTTCCGGTAGAACTTCGCCTTCTCGTGGTAAACGCCAAGGTTTTTCTGAAGGTTTTTTGAGAGCGAAAGCTCCACGGCCTCTGATTCAAATTTCACTGTCACTGTCCCTTTCTTGCCGTCCGCTCCAGCCACACGAAAGCCAAGAAGCGATGCCGCCTCGTTCAGCTTGCCCGCCTTCTTCAGCGCAGCGGCGTCGTTGAGAAGCACTTCCGCCTCGGCGTAGTTCCTCTCAAGTATTTCGGCCTTTCTCTTCTGCTCCTTCTCCTTTGCGGAAAACTCTTCGGCCTTTCTCTTCTGCTGTTCAAGTATTCTTTTCTCCGAACCCAGCTTTTTCTCGGCAGCGCTGCTCTCCTTGGGTGCGGCGCGCATTATCACCTTCTCAAGCGCCGCGCTGAAGCTCGGCTCTTCTCTCATGCGCCCTTCATACATCTTCATCGGAAACGGTATCGCGTCCTCGTAGCCGCCGGAGCCCTGCACGAGCCGTGCATCCGTCTGTCTTTCAAAAAATGAATTCACAATTTTGGAAAGCCTCAGAAGCGCGGCTTCGTCCGGCACGCCCGCTGTTACGCCGGCCTCATCCAAAGCCTCTTTTGCATACCTGCCTATGCCGTTCATGACAAGCGCCCTTTCAGCGCCGTTTGCCGCCTCGGCTCGCAGAACTTCCGGCTTCCTTATGTCCCGGCTCTCTGGAAATTTGTACGCTTCCTTGGGCACTATTCCCCTGTCCTTCCAGCGCTGGAACTCAAGCGGCATTATTATTTTCCACTTACTGTCAGTAAGTATGAAGTTCCCCTTGTGGAACATCTCCATGACAAGAAACGCGCCCTCGGTCTGCAGAACAGCCACGCGGTCGGTGTTATGCTGGTATATCTTTTCGATTATCTTGCCTTTCATGTACTTTCTAAGAAGCATGGCAAAGTTCGTCGGGGTTTCAAAGCCTTCCTTTTTCGAAAGCAAAAAACAGCCGCCGGGAAACGCGCAAAAGCCGCCGGCCTGCGCCGATACTATCATCTCCTTGCCGAAATTGTATATTTTTTCTATCCGCGAGCCTTCCAGTGCTCTAATCTCCCGAACAGCGTGCGCTATTTCAAAGCCTGAAAGCGCCTTCTCATTCATCATCTTCCCCGCTTCCTTTCTCTTTCGCCATCTTCTTAATCTCTTCTGCGCGGGCGCCAAAGTACTCCTCAAAATGCTTTGTCGTGGAAAGCGCCTGCGTCCTCGATTTCTTCTCCTTCTTCACGAATCCGCGGGCGGTAAGCTCCCTGACGTATTCGTACGTCCTGTTGCCTATGACCTTGACTATGTCGGCCTGCGAAATCGGCTGGTAGTACGCTATCACCGAGAGCACCCTGAGAAGCCCGCGCGAAAGATCTGCGTGCGGAGTCAGGTTCGAGACATTTTGCATGTATTCCTGCTTCACGACAAGCTTGTAGCCTCCTGCCTCGAAGAGCCTTATGCCGTGGCTTTCGTCCTCGTATTTCTTCTTCAGCGCATCTATCGCCTCAACCACGTCCTTTTTCCCGAGCCTTGATATCTTTTCAAGCTCCTCTATGGCCAAAGGGTTCATCGTGGTGAACAGCATTGCCTCAATCAACGCCGTTTTGTTCATGCCTGCATCACCCTTATGCTTATGTCCGCGAACATCTCCTCCTGCTCGCAGTATATCCTGCCCCGCGCAACGAGATAGAGCAGCGGCATGAACGCCTCAACTATCTCCTTGCGCTCCCATCGCGGCACTATGTCGCGAAACACCATCACACCGCCCCTCGCAACTATCCTGCCCATGATGCGCAGTATCCTGTCCTCAATGTCCTCTTCCGGCTCTATAAGGTTTTCCACCCTGCTCATCAGGGTAAGCTTCTTCGTCTCCTTCCTTTCCCGGAACTCAAACGCGCTGTTTAGCGCGTTCACCAGCTCCGAAAGCGTCACGCTTCGCGTGGATTTCCTCATCATCGGCGGGAGCAGCTGCGGCGCATTGCTTATGTCAAGCGGCGGAATTTCCTCTCCCACTATCTCTTCCTTCTTTATGTCCTGTTCCAGCATGGCATCGCACTTCATCCGAAGAAGAATTGATGCGACGAGTATGAACCTTCCGGGAATGCGGAAGTCAAACTGCTTGAGCCTCCCAAGATACGTCATGAAGCTGTCGGCAAGCCGCGAGATGTCTATGTTCATGGGATCCATTCCGTCATCCATGACTATCGTGGTCAGCACCTCCTGCCAGTCCTGGCCGGCGATGATCGTGCTCATCAGCTTGCCCTCATCTATCTCGGTCATGACGTCGCCCCGGGCATCTTCAGGCTGAAAACCTTGGAAACGCCATTCTCCATGCTCACCCCGAATATCTTGTCGGCCTCCTGTATCGTGAAGTCGTTGTGCGATATCACTATGAACTGCTTGGACTTGGAATATTTCTTCACGAGTTCCACTATCTTCTTCGTGTTCGACTTGTCCAATGCGGCGTCCACCTCGTCCAGCACGTAGAACGGCGAGCCGTAATGCTCCATCACCGCGAACAGGAACGCAAGCGACGTCAGGGTCTTCTCGCCGCCGGACATTATGTCAAGGTTAAGTATCTTCTTGCCTTCAGGCGACGCCTCTATCACCATTCCCGAATCTATGTTGTCCGGCTCTTCAAGGCGGAGTTGCCCGATGCCGCCGACAAGGTCGCTGTATATCCGCGAATAGTTCCTGTTTATTTCGGTGAACGTCTCCATGAACTTGTCGTGCCTCTTCTTTTCCACTTCTTCCACGACTTTAGTCACGGACTCCTTCTCCCTGAGCAGCCTGTCCAGCTTCTCCTTCATGACATCAAATTCCACTGCTATGGAATTGTAATCCTCTATGGCCTTCATGTTGACCATCCCGAGCTTGTTTATCTCTATCTGGCATCGCCTGACCTTTTCCTGCAGCTCCTCTTCCGCCTCATCGTAGAAGTCCTTCACCGCGCCGTATTCCTGAACAGCAAGCTTTGCATTCTCCAGCACCGCCTCAAGCCGGGCCTTCTCTATCCTCATTTTGCCAAGGATACTCTGCACCACGCTCCGTTCATTGTACAGCGTGCCGCGGCCCGACTTTAGCCCGTCAAGCCTCTTTTCGATCGCCGCCTTCCTGTCCTGCAGGCTCCTGACCTCGTCAGTCTCCGCCTCCAATTCTCCCTTCAGCTTCTCCAGCTGTTCGCGCATGGCCCGCATCTCCTCTTCCAGAGCCGCGCTCTCCTCTTCCAATTTTCGTATCTCTTCCGAATAGTTCGTCCCGCCCTTCCTCTTTGAATAAAACCCGCCTATCATCGCGCGCGACATTTCGAGAAGATCGCCGTCAACGGTAACAACGCGGAAGCCCTTTATCTTTCTCGCGTCGTCAATGCTCCCTGCAACCACGGTGTCGCCGAGCACGTACGCTATCACGTTGAAGTATCTTTTCTCGTATTTCGTTATCTCCATCATGTGCTCCGCTTCCTTGCATTCCCTCACGGGCTTTGGATGTATGGAATCAAGCGGCAGAAATCTTGCCCGCCCTAGCTTTCGCTCCTTGAGTAATCTTATGCATTTGACCGCAACGTCTTCGTTCTCAACGACCACATCATCGGCGTGCTGGCCTATCGCGACCTCAAGCGCCGTGGAGTACTTGCCCGGGATGGATATTAGCGACGAGAGCGCGCCTATTATTCCCGGTATTCCGCTCCGCAGGGTTTCCTTGACTGATATGCTGGATATCTCGTGCGACGTCGCGCTTTCCATGCGCAATATTTCCCGTTCGTTGTTATCGATTTTATCCCGCTTCCTAAGCAGCTCGGATTGCAGCCTGTCCGCGTTGCGCGAGGTTTCGTAGTTGCGGGATTTCTGTATTATCTCGTCTGTTATCGAGCGTATCGAATTTTCCGCGTCCTGCTGCTCCTTTTCCGTCTCCTCAAACTTGCCGCTCATCTCCTCAAATTTCTTTGACTGCTCTTCTATATCCCTGTCTATGCTTTCCATTTTTTCCAAAGTATTCTCGTGCCTTTTCTTGGCAAGAGACGCCTTGGACTTTATAAGGTCCTCGCTAATGCTGACATACTTCTCTGCTATTTCCTTCTCGGCCTTGAGCCGCTGCACGAGGCGCTGTTTTTCTGAAATGACTATCATGTTCTCACGAACCCTTTCCTCAACAAGCTCCAGCTCCTTGCGCGACTTCTCCTTCTTGTCGTCAAACTCGGCTATGCCCGATATCTCGTCTATTATCCCCTTCCGCTCCTTTGACGACATCTCTATTATCTTCGTGACGTCGCCCTGCATTATTATGTTGAACCCGTCAGACGAGAGCTTCGCAGTGGCGAGCATCTCCAGAACCTTTGCCCGCGTGTACGGCTTGCCGTTGACATGGTACGCGCTTATGCCGCTCCTTGTCACCCTGCGGCTTATCTTGACCTCCTTTTCCTCTCCCGGTATGTCGCCGCCTGAGTTGTCAAGATAAAGCGACACCTCGCAGTAATCCGCCGGCTTCCTGTCCTTGGCGCCGTTGAATATCAGGCTCTCCAGCCTCTGCGCCCTTATGGAGCGGGCGGACGTGGTGCCTAAGATGAATATCAGGGCGTCTATGATGTTCGACTTCCCTGAACCGTTCGGGCCTGCCACAAGATTGAACCCTTCGGGCAGCGGTATCGTCACCTTTCCGGCGAAGCTCTTGAAGCCGTTCATGGTTATCCTGTCAAGCCTTATCATCTTTCTTCCTCAATTTCTCGTATATCGCCTTGTTCACGAACGCGGCAATTGACGGGTAGTCGTAGCTGTGATCGCCGTCCACGACCTTCTTCACTTCCCTGAGCAGCTTCTCGTCAACCCTTACCACGGCCATGCAATCACTTTTCGTTATTATATGTTACATTTCATAATATTAAATAATCCATTCATTTACTCTTTATCACGCCGTTTCTGGCGCAGAGCCCTGCTATGGCGCACTGCGAACACACCGGCGCCGGCGCCTTGCATACCGCCCGCCCGTGCTCTATAAGCAGATATGTCACCTTGTTCCATTCCCTTCGTGGAAACGATGCCATGAGGTCTTTCTCTATTTTATCCGCGTCCGTGTTTTTAGTAAAGCCCAGCCGGTATGAAAGGCGCTTGACGTGCGTGTCGACCGCAACTCCCTCGTTCTTTCCGTAGGCGTTGGAAAGCACAATATTTGCAGTCTTCCTTGCAACGCCAGGAAGCTCCAGAAGCCCTTTCATCCTATCCGGCACTTTGCCGTCATGCTTCTCAACGATGATTTCGCAGGCAGCCTTTATGTGCCGCGCCTTCGTGTGATAAAAGCCCGTGCTTTTTACCAGCGCCTCCAGTTCCTCCGAATCGGCAGAAGCGAAATCTTTTGCCGTTTTATACCTCTTGAAAAGCAAAGGCGAGACCTTGTTCACCATCTTGTCAGTGCACTGCGCCGAGAGCATCACTGCAACCAACAACTGGAGCGGATTTTCATGCTGCAGCGCTATCTTTGCAGAAGGGTAGAGTTTTCGCAGCCCTGCCATAATCTTTCCATGCATGAGCTATCATGCCGCCCAAAGCAATTAAAGAATTTGCCGCGCTATAAAGCGCATGAAGAAGCTCTTTACAGGCGCGGAGGCGGTAGTATATGAGAAAGGCGGCGCCATAATCAAGGACCGTGTCAAGAAAGGCTATCGCATTCCTCAACTGGATTCGCTTCTTCGCAGCAGAAGAACGGCCACAGAAGCCCGCCTGCTTCGTGAAGCCAAGCGCAACGGCGTGAACGTGCCTTCCACGATCGACGAAAAACAATATTCCCTCGTCTTGGAAAAAATCAACGGCAAAAACGTAAAAGATTCCAACCTTACAGAAGCGCTCGCCGTGCAAATCGGCGAAGCCCTTGGCAAGCTTCATCAGGCGGGCATCATCCACGGCGACCTGACCACCAGCAACATGCTTCTTGCCGAGGGCAAGCTCTATATTATAGACTTCGGGCTGTCTTTTTTCTCGCAACGCGACGAGGACAAGGCGAGCGACCTTTATCTTCTGCGGGAGAACCTGAGGGCGCTGGGCCAAGAAAGGGCGTGGCCTGGCATTGAAAGCAGCTATGAAAGCCGCTACGAAGGCGCCGGGAAAGCTATTAAAACGTTATTGAAAATAGAAAAAAGACGAAGATACTCAAAAGGTGAATGATATCGCAAGAATGCACTCCAGAAAACACGGAAAACACGGCTCCAATAAGCCTGCCAAGAAGATCAATCCGGCATGGCTGGCTTACGACAGGAAGGAGACCGAAAAGCTCATAGTCAAGCTTGCCAAGGAAGGTAAAACTTCCAGCGAGATAGGATTCATCCTTCGGGATCAATACGGCATACCGGACGTCCGATACTTCGGCCTGCGGGTAACGAAGACCATGGGCGATATGCCAAAGGGCGTGCCTGAAGACATCTACAACCTCATGGTCCGGGCAGTGAACGTGCACAAGCACATGGCCGCCAGCAAAAAAGACTCCAAGGCAAAGCACGGCCTTGAGCTTCTCGAAAGCAAGATAAGGCGCCTTGGCAAATACTACGCAAGAAACGGCCAGCTCCCGGAAGACTGGAAGTACAACGTTGAAGACGCCAAGCTGCTTGTCAAGTAAGTCCTTTTTGAATCCTGTTAACTTTCTTGTTATTGGCAGCGCTTCGCGCTGCGGGTATGTCATGTATATCGCGCTATGCGCAAAAGTTAACGATATTTTTTCGTTTTATAAATGCTATAGCAAATCTATTCCTCAATGGAACCTGAAGAAATACTCAAAAGGCTTAAGCACATATCCCGTCCGGAAGCGCTTGCAAGTATGGCATCTTTCGGCATCCGCGCTGAAAAGGCGTACGGCGTCACGGTGCCAATAATCAGAAGCATGGCCAAGGAACTTGGAAAAAACCATCTGCTTGCCCTGAAATTATGGGACACCGGCGTCCACGAAGCAAGGATACTTGCAACAATGATGACAGAGCCTGAAAAGCTCACGGAGCGGCAGGCGGAACGCTGGGCGAGTGAACTGGACTCATGGGACGTCTGCGACCACTTCTGCGGCAACCTCATGGTGAAGACACCTTTCGCGTACGGCAAAGCATTCGAGTGGAGCTCAAGAAAAGAAGAATATGTGAAGAGGGCGGGCTTCGCCCTGATGGCTTGCCTTGCCGTGCATGACAAGGAAGCCGATAACAAGAAG
The DNA here is from genome assembly GCA_035290885.1 of archaeon. Taxonomy (GTDB): domain Archaea; phylum Aenigmatarchaeota; class Aenigmatarchaeia; order GW2011-AR5; family GW2011-AR5; genus JACQID01. Next base: position 227 of record DATDTL010000057.1, on the reverse strand, counting down.
ATGGAATCTTTCTTTGCCCCGATACGAAAACAATCCGGCGACGACAGGAACTTCGTGAAGAAAGCCGTCAACTGGGCGCTGCGCCAGATAGGCAAAAGAAACGCTTACCTGAACATGCTGGCCGTTCAAGTAGCGCAGGACATACGCCTCATAGACACGCCTACGGCGAAATGGATAGCTTCCAACGCCCTCCACGAGCTGCAGAGCGACGCGGTGAAGAAACGATT
>DATDTL010000056.1:0-8735 GCA_035290885.1 archaeon | reverse complement strand
TCATCCCCACGCTGAATCTTCGTGTTTTCGCGAAGATTAGCCGGCGGTTCCGCCGGCTTAAGCGTGTGGCTTTCGATATGCGGGTTGTAAAAAATATTAAAACCGAACTCATCGTAAATACAGCCGAAAAACTGTACCACTGACTTTTATTTATTTTACGTCCTCATATCGTCCCGATGACATCGTCAAGGTCGGACGTTATGTCGTCCGTCTCCGCGCTGCCGATGTCTTCCTGCGCGGCATCCGCCTCGCTTATAATCTGCGCGGTCGTGTCGGGAGAATTCTCTGTCGCAGTATCCGCCGGAATTACAGGTTGACTGCTTGTGCATCCCGAAACCAGAAGGATTCCGACCATCAAAACGAACAGCATTTTCATTATTACACCATTATCCAGTTACTTCGACGGCTTCAGGCTCGCCTATTTCTTCAGGAAGCTCGTCTTCCGCGTTGACTATCTGCGACTCCGTGACTTTTATCTCCTTGTATGATTCCCTTATCGTCTTCGCTATCTCCGCCAATATAGCGTGGGCTTCCTTTGCCGCGGCATTGGCTTCCTTCAGCAGTGCTGAGCTCTCGCCAATCAGTTTCTTCACGGCCGCCTTCTCTTCGTCGGTGACGTTGCCGTCGGCCAATGCAGCCTCCCTCGCGTCTCGGGCTTCGGCGATTTTCTTTCCCGATTCTTCGGCCTTTGCGCGCGCCTTTTCGACTGCAGCCGAGAACTCGCTTGCCTTTGCATCAAGACCGGATGTGTCTATTCCCTGCCCGTCAGCGTAAGCCAATATCCACTCCAGCCTGTTTTCAGCATGGGAGAGCCTCTTGACCGTGAAACCCGTTCCGGCGTACGCCGCTTTTGCAATGTGCAATTTCAGCATGTCTTCGGCGTTTCTCCATACGGATTTTACCCCGCTTGCCGCTTCTTTCAGCTGCGCCACGGTTTCCGCGGATTCGGCCTGCGATTTTGCGCTTTCGAGCGACGCAATCGCAGCGTCTATCTCCACGATGGCCGCTTCAGCGCCGGCCGCGTCCATCGTTTCGCTTCCCTCTATACGGGCTTTCGCCTTTTTCAGCGCCTCTATGGCTTTGTCGGCAGAGCCTGTTACAATGATCTTGGCATTATCGAAAGATTTTTGCATTATTTCTTCGCAATCCGTGCCGTTGGATTCGCGGCACGTTGCTACCTGCGATTTTATGGACTTGAGTTCCGCGGCCCTGTCCGCCACCCTGTCACGGGCCGATGCAAGAAGCTGCTTCGCAATCCCGAGCCTTTCAGCCGCCTCGGCAACGGAAGCCGCAGGAATGGCGCGGGCCTTGAGCATCATCTCTTTCGGAACGGCAGAAACCGTTATTGAATCGATTTTCTCGCGCAATGTTTCCTCGTCCATTTGTGAAAGTTCTTTTATTCTCGCATTGCCTAACTTTGCAAGTTTGTTCAGCCTTTCCTCGTCAAGCATGGATACCGCATCAAGGCGTTCCCTGGAAACGGAAGTTATTTTCCTGACTGCCTGCTTTTCTAATGTTGCGATTTTCTCTATGCTCCTCTTTTCAAGGTTCTGAACCTTGTCAAGCGCCCGTTCATTGAGACTATTAAGACTCTCTTTTGCCTTTTCATCCAATGCATCAAGCTTTTCATTGTGCATGTTCTTTATCCTTTCTGCAACCGGCCTTGCAGGCATGTCATCAGCGCCCTGCGCCATCACTGGATAGCTTAAGCTGATTATCAAAACCGCTGCAAGAAGCAGGGCAAAGAAAGGGCGAAACGTCATTTGATAATAATGCACGGGATGGTATAAATAATTTTTCTGGCGGTCGGCTTTGCCCAATAAGCCCGGAAAAAGCCGACAGGTTGCGTTCCATGCGATGCAATCACAACATCCTGTGACGACTTACTGCTTTTTGGGCAAATGACGGCCCAAAATACTAAATAGTTGCCGTCAAATGTTATTTTATGCTCCGCCTTTACAATGCCATGACGCAAAAGAAAGAGCCCGTGCCCGGGCGGGCGGGCATATACGTCTGCGGCATAACGCCCTACGACGTCGCGCATCTCGGACACGCTTCCCTGTACGTTTTCTACGACGTGCTGATGAGATACATGCGCCATCTTGGCGGCAAGGTATCGTACGTCCAGAACGTCACGGACATAGACGACGACATGCTCAAGAAAGCAAAGCAAACCGGAAAGAACTGGAAAGAGCTTGGCAACGAGAACATACGATATTTTCTCGGGCAGATGGACGCCTTGAACATGGAACGCCCGGACATCTATTGCCGCGCCACCGACCACATCATAGAGATGATCGCCATAGCCAAGAGCCTTATAAGCAAAGGCATGGCATACGAAAATAACGGCAACGTATATTTCTCTGTCTCGGCGTTCAAGGACTTCGGAAAGCTCAGCAAGCTGAAGAAATCCGAAATGCTCTCCATGGCAAACGAACGCGGCAACAATCCTGCTGACACGAACAAGAAAGATCCTCTGGACTTCGTTCTATGGCAGCGCTCCGCCGAAGGCGAGCCGTCTTGGGCGTCTCCTTGGGGCAAGGGCCGCCCCGGCTGGCACATAGAATGCACTGCAATGGCCAAAAAATACCTGAAAAAAGTTGCTGTCCACGGCGGAGGAGGCGATCTTACGTTTCCCCATCACGAATGCGAGATAGCCCAAGATCCGGCGGTATACCGCGGCACTATATGGGCGCATCAGGCGATGGTGTTCTATCAGGGCAGGAAGATGTCCAAGTCACTTGGAAACCTTGTCATGGTCGAAGATTTGTTGAAAAAGCATTCCGTGAACGCCGTGAGAATAGCGATACTGCTGCATCATTACAGGGAGGAATGGGAGTTCACCGAAGATGGCATGCAAAGAGCGGCCAAGATGAATGAGAAGCTCAACGCTGTATGGAATCTACAGTCGGGAACAAAATCATTCGACTCGTCAACTTACAAAAAAGAATTCTTCAGGCTTCTGGACGACGATATGCAGACCGGCGCGGCGCTGCATGTTTTGGAAAAATTGGCGGCGTCCATGCGTTCGGGACAAAACATATCAACAGCCAAGGCTTTCCTATCCCGGGCCTTTGCCATATTGGGATTGCGGGCCGAATACTGAAGGGCTTTATCCTTTTCCACGGCTATGATTATCATGCCCTACAAAATCCGCGAGGATGTTGCCACGGCCGACGTTGCGTTTGAAGCCGAAGGCAAGACGTTTGAGGAGATGTGCGTTTCCGCGGCTGAAGCCACAACAAGCATAATGGTAAATCCAAGAACGCTGGAAGACAAGAAAACAAAATCCTTCGTTGTCAAAGGTGACACGCCCGAAAAGCTGCTCTTCAACTTCCTAAACGAAATAATATACATAAAGGACGCCGAGCTTCTGCTGTTCAAGTCGTTCACTGTCAAGAAAAAAGGCGCCATGCTCAAATGCACTGCAAAAGGCGACAAGCTGAATTTCACGAAGCAAGCGCACGGCGTGGACGTGAAAGCCGTGACCTACCATATGTTTAAAGTAAAAGAAGAAAAAGGTGCGTGGAAGGCGTTCGTGATACTGGACATCTGAGGCGGGAAAATGAAACTTTTGATAGCGTGCGACAGGACGCATCACATGCTTGCGATAAAGGACTCTCATATAAAAAAGATAACGAACGAAGCGCCTAGCCTAAAGATTGCGGTGGCGGAAACCCTTGAAGCCGCCAAAAAAGAAATCGCGGACGCCGACATTCTTCTCACGAACCCGTGGATATATCCGGGCACAAAGGGCGCGAAGAATCTGAAATGGGTTCACACGACTTCCGCCGGAGTGGAAAGGTTTCCCGCCGCCGATTTCAAGGGAATAATGTTGACAAATTCCTCCGGCATCCATGCCCTGCCCATGGCTGAATACGCCGCAGCCGCCATGCTTGCGTTCGAGAAAGGCCTCATCGCATCGTCAAGAAGCCAGCAGCGCCATGAATGGAACCGCGACCGCCATACCTCGGAATTGCGGGGCAAGACCGCCGGCATCCTCGGCCTTGGCCGCATAGGCACTGAAATCGCGAAGATGTGCAAGGCGCTGGGCATGAAGGTTATAGGAGTAACGCACCAAAATAACAAGAAACTGGAATTCGTGGATGCCCTCAAGGGCAATATTGGCGATGTCCTAGCAGACGCCGACTACGTCATTTCCGTCCTCCCTGCCACGAAGGAGACGCGTCATATGCTAAACGAAGCCGCGTTCTCGAAAATGAAGAAGACCGCGCGCCTCGTCAACATGGGCCGCGGCACGGTCGTTGACGAGGCCGCGCTTGCAGAAGCGCTAAAATCCGGGAAGATCGCCGGAGCAGCGCTGGACGTTTTCGAGAAAGAGCCCTTGCCCAAGGAAAGCCCTCTCTGGGAAATGGAGAACGTCATAATCACCCCGCACAACTCGTCATGGTCCGAGAAATACATGGACCGGATGACCGACGTCTTCATAGAGAACCTTCGTGCATTCCTCGCCGGAAAAAAAATGCCCAACGAAGTGGATTTGCAAAGGGGATATTGAGAATAATAAGGCTCCATTTCATTTATTATGATGGAAATTGAATATGGGAAAGGGCATATCTCCATTTCAAGAGAATTATCGTCCTTGGACAAATTCGTCATCGATTTTATTAATGCCCTTGATGCGGCATCAATAAAGTATGTAATAGTCAGCGGGTACGTTTCAATACTTTTTGTGAGGACGAGAGGAACCGAAGATGTTGATATATTCATAGAAAAGCCAGAATCGCCTTCTTTTTATGCTCTCTGTGAAAAAAACCCAAGATTCTGGATTATAAACACCGCCTCCGAAAAAGAGGCTTATGATATGCTAATTGAGGGGTATGGAATAAGGTTTGCCGAAAAAGGAAAAGCCATACCCAACATGGAAGTTAAAATCGGGGAGATGCCGCTTGAAAGAATTTCTGCCGCAATAAACGGATTCAAGCTCTTCATATCGCCCATAGAAATTCAGATAGCGTACAAGTTCTATCTGGGGTCGGAGAAGGATATAGAAGACGCTGTTTATCTTTATGAATTATTCAAAGAGCGGCTTGACAGGGGCGCACTCTTGCAAAAATGCAAAGAATTAAATGTTATGAAATGGTTGAATAAGTATGCTGGACAAGGAAAAAAACTTTAAGAGCCGGCTGGAATTTGTCAGGTTCTGGGCGGATTACGTCAGAAAAACGCCGAATAGCGTATGGTCCCGCCAGCAGGCGGACTTCATAGACGCCCTTTTCCAGGGCGCAAATCAGGACGTCGGCTTGTATCTTCGCGTGAAGAAGATGGCACAGGGAAACGCGCAGGTTCGGGCATAGCGTGATATTCGCACTATCCGCAGCGCTGCTCAGAGAAACTTATCCGGCACCTATGGCTTCTTTTAAATAGTTGGCGCTCCAACGCAATCTGATTTGATGAATACGCAGACAAAGGGCTATATTCTGGCAATAGCCGTTTCCCTGGTTATAGGCGTGTCGTTCATAGCCAATACCATAGTGCAGCGCGGCGGCGTCCGGCCGGAAACGGGGGCGTTCTTCACGTTTCTCTTTGCCTCGGCTTATTCGTTCACGACTATCGCCTTCACGAAAAAGCTCCCGCAACTGAAGAAGGCATTCGTGAAGCACCGCAATCCCATGATTCTAATGGGCATCGTCAATGCCGTGGCCGCGATAACGTGGTTCCACAGCCTCGAGCTACTCGGCCCGTCCCTGCTCGGGTTCATGCTGAGATTTTCCACTATAATAATGGTGGCCCTGAGCGTGGTCTTCCTCAAGGAAAGCTTCAATCGCATTGAGGCTTTCGGCGCCGCAATAACGGTAATAGGAGCCGTTATCATAAGCGCCAGCAACGGCATCACACTGCAAACGGGCATGCTTATCGCGCTCTTCTCTGCAGTGGCGTTCTCTTTGGCGCAGTTCATATCCAAGAAATACATACACAAGATGGAGCCTGTCCAGATGAATGCCATAAGGAATTTCATAATGCTTTTCGCGATAGCCCTGTTCGCCGCGGGAACGGGCAGCATCATGATGCCGCCGGCCGAGACGATTCCTTTCATCATGCTTGCCGCGTTCGCCGGCCCGTTCTTCAGCTTTTATCTCCGGTACAAAGCGATGCAGAGCATGGACCTTTCAAAGGTGGCCATAATAACCTCGCTTGAGCCGCTTGTGATATTGTTCTATTCGTTCCTCGTCTTCGGCGACGTCCTGCACGGCGTCCAGATGATAGGCAGCGTCCTCATATTTGTCGGCATAATGGTCTTGGCAACTGCAAGGCACGCCCCCAAGCTGCTTGCCAGATGGTTCCTCTGATACGGCTTTGCAGGAAAACGCAGCCCGTTGCGTTAGAAATCCATTATTCCTGCAAAGCCCTCTGATACGGTAGACTTTTAAGCATTGTATTTTTATTAATAATAGATAATTTCATGCATGCAACCACAATTGCAGTTGCTGCGGCTTTTGCCATAGGCATTTTTGCCTCATGGATGTTTATTGGCGCCGCGGCAGCCGTGATTTTCGCGCTGGTCTTCATACAGAAACTGCTATCAGGCTTTTTTGACGGCATAAACGACGAGTTGGGTGTAGAATTCATAACGGTGCCTATGATACTCGCCGGCATAATTTACGGCCCAATGCCGGCATTCCTTTTCGGATTTTTCGGCTTGCCGTTCTTTGAAGGCGTAAGATGGATGATAAAAACGCCTGCGCTTTCCGGCGGCTGGCCGCCCATCATACCGTCGCCTGACGTGCTTGTGGATGCGATCGTAGGCGCCGCAGCCGGCATTCTTGTAATCTTCATTCCAATAGAATGGGCAGGGCTTGTATGCGTCATCATGAAAGCCATGATGGCACCGATAAAAGATTCTCTGGTCTACGGCATCCCTCCAAGGCCGACTATCGTGATAAACGTCCTATTCAACATAGTTCTTTTCAAGCTTCTGATGTTTATTGTCCGGCTTTAGCGCGGCGGGCTTTGTTGAATAATTGGTTCTTCGCCACAACCGGTAGTGTTTCTCTAAAATTATATCACAACTGCTTGTGGTCTTGATGGAGTTTTTCAACAAAGCAGAAATGCGCATAAATATTCCGCCTCGCCTATAATCTTATGCCTATCAACTATCCCCTTGCGATTCTTCTTTTCGTCGCGCTGGGATTCGTCTTCATCGCCTTTTGGCCGATGTTCACCGGCGCGAACTGGCAACCGACGTCAATGAAGCGCGTGCGCGCCATGCTCCGTATGGCCGGAGTGAGCCGCCGTGACTATGTCTACGACCTCGGGTTTGGAGACGGCCGCATCATTTTCACGTCCATGGAAGAGTTCCACGCCAAGGCCGGCGGGGTTGAGATAGAGCCGGTAAAATTCATTGCCGCAAAAATATACGCCAAATGGAAAGGCCTGAAGCCCGACCTGAAGCTCGGAAGCGTCTACGGCGCGAACGTTAGCAATGCGACCGTGGTCACCATATTCATGTCATCAATAGCTCACAGGCTTCTTCGCAAGAAGCTGGAGAACCTGAAGAAAGGAACGAAGATAGTCACCTATTACTGGAAATTCCCGGACTGGAAGCCCGTGAAGGTTGACGAGAAGCTGAAGATATACCTTTACGAAGTGGGAAAGCTTTAGTTTTTCCACGCTTCCGCAGGGACTTTCTTTCTTCGCCGGAAAGACTTTGTGTCAAAAATATGGATTTCCGAGGGAATTATCTTTACGAATTTCCATGCCACTTTGGAGCCCTTGTATTTTTCAGGCTTATTGTCCTTCATGACAGCCGCCTTCGGACTTCTGGCGTAATATATTTGAAAGGCTTTTTCCACTTCGCTGTCTGGGAGCATAACGGCTTTGCCCGAAAGTTGGATGCCGAAAACATCGCCTGCAGCAGACTGGCTCGTGCTGTATATTGCCGCTGAAATTTCCGCGTTGGCCAGAATATTCTGCATATGCTTTGATCCGGGCTATGAAATGGAAGTTAAATTTCTCATCATACGCAAAGAATACGGGGCACGCCCCACGTCCTGCCGCTGCGAGACGTGGAAAGCGCAAGAAACTTCGTGGTATTCAGGCATTCAATGACGCGTTTTTCCATTCTGGCGGGTCCATGAAACTCATAAGGCTTGATTTATTTATATGCGTTTAGGAAATGTCCCTGTGCGTCTCGTACATGTAGGCAGCATTCTTGTCGCGTTTTTTGAGGGATATCGCCGCCTGCCTGAAGATATCGGCCGATCTGACGGATTTTTTCTTATTCGCCCATGATTTTATTTCGGCGACTACCTTCTTTGAAGTTTCCATGCACGCATGTTGTTCCATATGGGCGGCAACGCAGGCGCTGAAAATGGTCTTGCGCAGCTTGGCCTCGCTGAACTTTTCCTCATGCCCCTTTCGCTTTACTACAGTGCTTGTCATCATATCATCCGAAGTTGATTGTCCCGTTTGATATTAGTATAAGCAGCCATCCCATGGCAACGAGCATTATGCCTATGAACAGCCGCATCGCGCCCCTGTTATCTTCCTTCCACTTCTTGACGTCATAGAGCTTCTTGCCCGATGCCACAAGCAGCAGTATGACAATCAGCGGCGAAACGAATATTATGTTATACAACACGAGCATCATGAGCGCGGTGAAGTCAAAATACTGGGATAGCATCGTGATTATGGCGAGATACGGCGCGCCGGTGCATGGCAATTCTACCGCAGACACGAACGCGCCTAGTATTATGACGCCGGGGATCGTGGCG
>DATDTL010000055.1:0-4638 GCA_035290885.1 archaeon | reverse complement strand
GCTGCGGTCATGAACAGCGTTTTCTTCATGCTTGGGATTTCGATGGCGGGCTTTGCCCTTGGATTGTACAGGAGCGTCAGCCGCAACGCGGCGGGCAGGGCGGGGGCGGCCGCGCTCTTTCTGGGAGGCATATTCATGTTCCTGACAGGGGTGTTTCCGTGCGACCCGGACTGCATCAACGTATCCTACAGCGGAACGATGCATGACGCAGTCAGTATTTTGCCGGTTCTTTTCGGCATTCTTTCCATGGTTCTCTTCGGAATCGGCGTAGAGGGCTCGCCCCTTGGCAAATACCGGACGCATCTTTTCGCGGCAGCGTCATTGTCGGTCATCATCGGTTACTTCTACATGGCCGTGGACGGGCCGCTTCCCGGACTGATCCAGCGCGGGGCGGTTGCGGTGCCGTTAGGAACCGTGGTTATAGGTTCTTTGGTCGTAATGAAAGGCACGAAGAGAAAATAAGCCGTTATGAAGGCAAGGGCCGCGATAGGCCATACTTTTCCGGATTCGTGCGCAGATTATCGTGATATGCTTCCCATCCTATAAGACCGGATGAATTGTTTATTCTTTCCCTGAACGTGCGTTCCAGCCTTTCATACATTTCTTCATTTATAACGCGTATATCCATGCCAAGGTATTGCCGTTTCAGCATGTCTATCTTGGCAAAACGGGTAGAGCTGTCGTACGGAGGCACCATTATTTCATAGCATATCGTCTTGCCATTGGGGTTTAGAGTCTTGAAGTCCATGTAAAAATACGTCTGTCCGTCTGGGAATAATTCCTTGTATTTCCCGGGAACTTCAAGGGAAAAAACTTCGTTGGTGGTGTAAGCGCGGTTCAAGAGCGCAAACACTCTCGCGATGTTGGCCTCGAACGAAGACTTAGCATAACCTATATCGCTCCTTTCGCCGTGGATCGTAGGAAGCGAATATCTTCCTTGGTTCGCCGGGTCTGCGCGGGCTCTTCTTGATGCCGCAACACGTCTGGCTTCAAATTCAGGGTCCGCATGCAATGCCCGCATGGCCGCCGTGTGGCGGCGTTTCTTTTCAGGATCATTCCATCTTGTTTTGATGGCGTCTGAACTCTTGATGGCATTGATCCTTCCTTGTTCAAATTCAGGGTCCTGATGTTGCTTGCGCATATGCTCGGAACGTCTTAATGCTTCTTCGGGCGAATATGCCCTATTCCGTCCCGCGTCACTGAGCTTATCGCTCATCATTTTACGATATTCCGGGTCCTCCCACATCCGTTTTGATGCCCTGCTTCTTGCGGCCGCATATTCGGGATTGCTCCAATTATTTCGAGCGACTCTACGATTGGTTTCTGAACGTCTTTTCACATATTCCGGATCTTTATTCCTCTCTTCACGGCGTTTCCTTACCTTCTCTCTGTGTTCGGGCGTTTGGAATAAGAATGACTGTATCTCCGGACTCGTCATTTTTGGAATCTCGTAAAATTCAAATAATCTTTCAATGGCAGTCACGCCGACACCGACTTCTTGTGCTATCTCGACTACAGGTTTTTTATCCTTGTGATGCCTGCGAAGAAGATATTCGGAAAACGGCACGCCCTGGGCTTCCTCTATTTCCATCATTCGCTTGACAATGCGTTGCGGAAACCTGTTCGGGAGGCCGCGATCTGTGCGCCCTATATAATCAGGGAACTGTTCTTCGGGTATTATCATATTAACTATAGAGATAATATGCTTTAAATATACCACTTAATAATGATAATTATAACGTTAACAATAAAGTAAGCTATTTCACGAAATAGGAAATTTTAGGCTTTCGGAATTATTGCGTGCGCGCTTCTTTTCTTTGTGACATCTTCAATCATTCTTATGATTGCAGGCACCATGTCGTTCCTTAGTCATCTTATTGGAGACAGGCACATTATCAAGGCATTGAAAGCTGACAGGAAGAGGTGGGGAAGGATTTGATGCATTTGGCAATTCCAATTGCGCTAAAAATAAATGCGTTATGCTTATATATAAATATATATGCATATAGCTTTATATGTATTTTTGGATAAGTAAAAAGATGAACGCAGCACACAAGGAAAAAAGTCCTGTGAACATCAGGCTGGGCGGCAATATACACCACTGGCCCACTCTCAAGACGGTTCTTATGGTCGAAAAGACGCTCAAGGAAGCGGACGGACCGATTTCAATGGAAGGGCTGAAAAGGAATCTGAGGAGCAAGGTAATGGATCAGACCTTGCGGCTCATACTTGCTTATCTGGAAGACAAGGGAACGATAATGATAGGGACGAAGGGCATATCGTGGATAGAGAACAGCGATTCTAAGTTCCTTAAGTTTATAGAACGCAGCAGGGCGATGGAGATATGAAGATCGTGCGGGGTTTCTTTCAGAAATAAAAAGACTTGTGGTATTATTTTGACATGTCGCCGGGCATGGATTACCGAAGCGCAGGAGTTAATCTTGAACTTGGCGATGACGCATCCAGAGTTCTTTACGAAGCTGCCCGGCACACATGGAAAAATAGGAATGGCAAGCTCGGCGAAGTCGTGACGCTTTTCGATGATTTTTCCGGATTGCGAGCGGTTCACGTAGGCGGCTTGCCATCCGATGCTTACATAAACATGGGATTCGACGGTATCGGGACCAAAACAGAAATTGCAGAAAGAACCGGAAGGCATGACACGGCAGCCTACGACCTTTTTGCAATGGTATGCGACGATGCCGTGAGATACGGGGCAGAGCCCGTGCTTGTAGGTTCTGTTCTTGATGTCAGAACTCTGGAAGAAAATGGTGAATCTTACATAGGCTTTGTAAAAGAGCTTGCAAAAGGCTATATTGATGCGGCGAGGGAAGCTAATGTAGCTATAGTGAATGGCGAAATTGCCGAGCTTGGGGCACGCGTGCAAGGATATGGTCCGTTCAACTATAACTGGGGCGCCGGGCTCGTATGGTTTGGAAGAAAAGGAAGGATGATAACAGGAAAGGACATTAAGCATGGCGATTATTTGGTAGCTCTGAAAGAGAACGGCTTCAGATCCAACGGGCTTTCCCTTGTAAGAAAGGTGCTGGGCTCCGCCCACGGCAGCGAATGGCAGGAAGAAACTTATAATGGAGAAAAGCTGGGCGAACTTGTATTGCATCCGTCAAGAATATACAGCGGCGCGGTGTCGGAAATGTTCGGAGGCTTTGACGGCGAGCCAAAGGCCAAGCTTCACGGGGTTGCTCATATTACAGGAGGCGGCGTACCCGGTAAGCTCGGCAGAGTACTGAAACCTACAGGATACGGCGCGGAAATAACAGACCCATTCGAGCCCGCTGATGTAATGCTTTACGTTCAAGACAAAGGCAATGTCACAGACGCCGAAGCATATAGGACGTGGAACATGGGCCAGGGAATGATAATAGTCACGCCTGAGCCGGATAAGGCTATGGCAATAGCAGGGGCGCGTGGCATAGTCTCCAAGATTATCGGACAGATCTCGCCAAAGCCCGGAATAAGGATACATAGTAAAGGCATCAATGCCGCAAAAAATGGAATCCTGGAATTCTCATAAGGGTGCTCTTTTGGTCAACAGAATAGAAGTCGGATTCAAGGAAGGCAAGAACGATCCTGTTGCAGGACGCATACTTAACTTGTCAAAGAGCGCAGGGATTCCGCTGGAAGGCGTGGAAAGGATACGTGCTTACACTATAGATAGTGAAATGGCTACTAATGAAATCCAAGGTCTCTGCCGGGATTTATTTACAGACCCGATAGTTGAGGTTTCTTCTGTTGACTTTCCGTTGGCACAAGGCAAGAGTTTTGACTATCTTGTGGAAATCGGGTATAAGCCCGGTGTCATGGACACGGCAGGCGAAACTGCCTTGGAAGCTATAGGTGATATCACAGGAAAGACCATAGGAAAAAATGGCATGGTGTACACGTCGACCCAGTACCTGCTGCGGGGCGCGATCAGCTACGAGGATGTGGAAAGGCTGGTTTCAGCGCATTTGGCAAATGACAACATACAAAGATGGCATATAGCGCCTTATTTGGACGTTGCAGACGGAAAATATTCTTATGATCCGCCGAGGGTGAAAATAAGCAGAACGCCTTCTATCGGGACGGTAAATCTTAATTTGGATGAAGCAGGATTACGGCGCCTGAGCAGTGAGATGTCTCTCGCGCTTAACACAGAGGAAATGAAAGCCCTACAGCAGTATGTACAAAGAGAGGATGTACAACGGGCAAGAAAAATGATGGGGCTTCCGGGGCAACTTACAGATGCAGAAATAAATGCCCTCGCGCAGACGTGGTCCGAACATTGCAAGCATAACATATTCAACGCAATCGTGGAATATCGAGAGTTGGATGTGACAGAAGTAATAAACGGAGGCTCTGTTGAAATCCTATAAGAATGGGGACACCGCGTATAGACACTTGGCAGTAGCCTATACGCGTTGGATGGTGTTCCCATGGAATATTCGGAAACGAAAGTTATTAAGTTTGCGAGAGCCGCTTACACGCTTGCAAAATGGGCGATAAAACCGTATTCGAGTAAATTCTCAAAGAAGACTTTCACGCAGGCGCAGCATGTTGCCATGTTGTGCATAAAACGCAAGAAGCGTCTCAAATACCGTGAACTGGAGGAGTTTATGATGGAATCTCCTCGCGTGT
>DATDTL010000054.1:0-4231 GCA_035290885.1 archaeon | reverse complement strand
AATAGTCCCGCACGTTATGGATTTCTTTGCCGTTTCACTCATGCTCTCCCTTGCGGCGTTCTGGGCTGCCGCAATCTTCGCGTTTAGGAAATACCTCGCGCCAAAATACGAAAAGTTCTCATTTCTCACGAAAGAGAACGCTCTGATAATATGCGCGCACATGTTTGACGCTTCCACGACGTTCACTGCGCTGCAATTCTATCCATATTTTGAGCAGCATTTCCTGCCACGGTTTGTCATTTCCCTTCTTGGCCCGGCTGCGATGTTCCTGCTCAAGCTTGCCGTGGTTCCGCTTGCTCTATATTGTATAGACAAGGAATTGCCGGATGCCGGGAAAAGAACGTTCTTCAAGCTGATAGTCCTTGTGCTTGGCCTTGGCCCGGGACTGCGGAATTTCTTCAGGCTTGCCATGGGAGTATAGGTCATTGAAAACGGTTCTGTATAACGACAAGGAAAAGCTGATTGCGCTTTTTCACAATAACTCAGTAAAGCATCCCGCCACTGATGGTGAAAAAGTGGCGGGCTTTGCTGAAATAGAAGGAAATGCCAGAAAGCACTTTTGCGATTTTTGCGGGCGGGTTCATTTGGGTTTCCTTCCCGTCGTAAGCACTATTCGCATAGCACTCTATACCCAAAAACTTTATGGTATCTCCTTAGGCTCATCAGGGCACAACCGGTTGGGTCGGCCCTGTGCTTCCCGAAGGCACGGTTGTGGTCGTGGGGGTTTCTATTAGGATGCCCCTTTCCAGAAGGCCTGAGCTCCCTACCGGCGGCGAGTAGCGCACGTTGACGTCTTTGCTGATGCGGAACGTATATACGGGCAGTTCTGCGGTTATTAATCCGGTTTTCAGGGAATCCACTGACTGCGCGGTGAATTTGCACGTGAACGCGAAGAGCGAAGAAAACTTGTTGGGCTTTATGTCCACGTTGGTTTTCGGTTTGACGGATACTTTATATGCACCATCTACAAGCGTCACCGACTCGTATCCCTTCTCGCCCAGACACTCCAAATCTTTGCCTACGGAAGCGGGCAATGATATGTCAACTGAAGTAGTCTTGTCAAGAAGCACGTGGCCATCCGGCCTTGTGTTTATCACGGAAATTATAAGGTCATATTTTTGGCCGGCTTTCAGCGGTTGCTTTCCCACGCTCAAGGAGAGTTGTGCAGTGGTGGGGCTGCCTCTTGCAACCACGTTTTCCAGAATGTCGTCCCTGAGAGCTTGCTTGTATTCCTGATCTGAAGCCACTTTCACTCCAAGCGATGAGGCAGCCGAATATTTGTATTCCACGTTCGCGGTCAGCGAAGCCACCGCGAGATACGCCTTGCTGTCAGCGCTTATCTGGTAAGAGCCGATGTCTGAAATCGTCTCTATGCTGGCCTCGCCTTGTTTCAGGTCGCCCACTGAAAAAGCCATAGGCCCTGTCGTCACATGGGATTTGCCTATATCCAGAATCGCGCCGAAAACGGAAGGGGATTTCACAGTCCACGTTGCAGCGTCAAGACCCGTCTTGACGACGTTCCATGCGGCCCTTACCATACCGGTCGGGCTTCTCATCTTGTCTTCCGGCACTATCGCGCCCCATTTCTGGAGCAGCGTTCTGGCATCGGCATCGGTGTTCACCCCCTTTGCCTCGGCAATTGTGACAGGATCCAGCTTCGTGTCCGGATTGCGCGTGTCCGCTTCTTTTATGTCGTTTATCCATTTGAGGGAATCTATCTTGTCTGCTACCGGCGCGGTGCAGAACGGGTCGCACGCCACCCAGACTATCACGCCTGTCGCATCTTTCTTGCCCCGGTTCCGTATCTCGACAGACGCTGAGAACGACTGCTGCTCGCCGCCCTTCTCCGAAAGCGCGGGATTGAGTGGCTGCAGGTCTATGCTCTCAATTTCCACCCCGTCCGGCAGGTTGATGCCCTGGGCCGCGCGCACGTTCTTGAGCTGCTGGCGCGCGAAGTATTCCTGCGGGTTCGTGGCAAGCAGCCAGACATCCGTGAACGCGTCCTTGAACGAGTTGTAGACGAACAGTATCGGCGCCCGTATCTGGTCCACTATGTCGGCGTACACCCCGCGGTAAGGCCCGAGAGCAAACCAGCCGAAAATCATTATGAGTATGGAGAGCTGGAACACGAACAGGAAGCCGCCGGTCTGGTAGAAGCTGAATATTCCTATGAACATTGTGGCGCCGCCCCATATGAACCAGAACTGGAACCATTCCTTGTTGTCCCATCCGGCCATGTCCTCGGGCGTTATTACAGCTACAGCTATTATCACCGCGCTAAAGCCAATCATCATGCCTGACACAAAATGCGTAAGCATGTCCCACGGCTTCTGCATGGAGCCTTCTATGTTAAGGAGCAGCGTCAGCCCTGCTATTCCCAGCGGCGCCACGAAATAGAACGCATTGGGCACTATAGGCGAAATATAACTGCCCACCAGAAGCCATTCCAGCATGACGACAAGGCTGCCCCATATCCACGGGCCGAACAGGAAATCTCGTATGTTCATCCAAAAAGTGTACCAGACGTCGCCCCACGTCATCGTGCCCATTGCGGCGTTCCTCGCTATCATGCGCAAGCCTGCGAAGCCGCGTATCAATCTGTTCTTGTAGCGGCTCCTGAAGCGGAACAGGATTATGTCGCGCTCTTTCTGAAGTATGCCGGCAGCGGCTTCGGACTCGGCAAGCCTGTACTTTTTCAGCAACTCGCCTATCTTCTGGTCCATCATCGCCTTTACCCGCTCATAGCCTGCGTGCTCGGCGTTGACATTCTCGACTTCGTGCGCCCGTTTGTTCACTTCCTGAAGCTGCTCGTATGCTTCCCTCAAATTTTCTGCAATAAGACGGTCCTTTCCTCCGCCGCCTGCCGCGGCCATGCCACCCATGAGCGTGGAATGCTGCTTGTCTTCCGAGCCTGCAAGATTTTTGACAAAACTTGTATGCCCCTTACCATTGAGCATATCCGTCGCCTCCTTTTTGGCATCTTCGTAGGATTTCTTTGCCGCATTCGCCTCATTCTTGTATTTTGTGATTGCCGATGAAACCTCGGCGAGCGTCTTGTCCACTATCATGTCAGCGTATTTCTTCAACTCGTCTCTTGCCTTGTTAAGATTGCTCCTGTCCTGCGGCGGGAGCCTGCCTACCATAGAAACATTCCAGCCGGATGATGAGGCATTTGCTATCCTTCCCATTAACGGCTTTCTCAGGACATTCCCGCCCCAGCGCCACGCTCCGGGAAAAGAATAATATTTTGATTTTTCGTCTTCCAACGTGGCTATTTGCTTCCTTATTTCACTGGCTTCGTTTCTTATTTCAGCTCTTCTGGTTTCCGGGGCAAAGGCGTATTCTTTCATGAGATTATCCAGGTCCTGCCTAAGCGTGTACTGCTTTTCCTGTATTTCCCTGCGTATTTCAAGCTCTTGCTGTTGTTTGAACTGCTTTTCGGCGCTGTCCCTCTCGCCTATGGATTTCAGAAGCCCTCCTTTCGCTTTCTTGTATTTCCCTCCTGCATCCCGCGCCCATTTAAGTTTGTCACCCAAATCTTTCACTTCTTTGGGTTCAAACGTTTTATCCCGTATAGCTTCCTGCTCGGCATATTCCCTTATTCTTCGTTGCCTATCGGCACGGCCATAATAGTTATCCTGTCCTCCGCTCGGCGGTGCGGGAGGCGGGCTTCCGCCCGAACCACCGCCACTCGGTCCGCCGCCCGGGGCCGGTATAGTACCAGAAGACTCGCTCGCTGTAATTTTATTAACAATATCATATGCATCCGTAAAGCTAACACCTTTACCTTCAAAAAAATCGTAGAGCTCATTTTGTACAAGGCTTTGATATGATCCTCTTGCAAACGATGCCCTTGCCATTCTTCTAGCTTCGTCAATTAGATTTTGCGGAATCGGCATCTATATTCTCCTCTAACCGAAATATGGCGAACGCGTAATAAATAGATTATACGCTCACGCGCACGTTCTTGACCGAGAAGACTGCGCCGCCGAGCGACTCTATCACGACTTGGTTGGCGCCTTTGGCGACATTCGTGGCGTTGAGGACGTACCTGTAAGCGCCGGGAGCCACTGTGTCAAACTCGCTGAATGTCTTGCCCTTGTCGCTCATCACCGAGACGCCTATGCCGCCGTCCCTCGAAACACCGGAGACTTCAAAGCGAATCTCGCCGCCCCTGAAGTTCCCGAAGGTGAAATTGCTGACGTTGAACGGCTGGACGACCTTGTTCTCT
>DATDTL010000053.1:0-2343 GCA_035290885.1 archaeon | reverse complement strand
GCTTATTGCCATTGATACGCCTGCAAGAAACACGAACATCACCGCTGCAGACCTGCCGACTATCCAGAGTATGCCAGAAGAGATGTCATAATGTCCTCCTCCGAAGAAATTCATGTCGTAAAAGAAATGATAGATTACCATCAGAATGACGGCGCATCCGCGGGCGAAGTCAAGTTCCCAGAAGCGCTCTCCCATGATTTTTTTAGTCTGTTGCGCATAAAAACAGAAGCCTCACGCCACCTTTGTTGCCCTGTAATCGGGGCCACCTTTTATGAAATGCCGTCTCTCATTGGCTTTTTCATGCCATAGATTCCATGAGCAGCCTGCCTGCCGGAGCAAGGGAAACTATAACGCGCCTTCCTTTCGCCTCGGTTTCCACAAGCCCCGCCTGCTTCAAGCCCCCGGTTTTGGCGTTGCCGTTGACGTAATAAGACAGGAGCGGCAGGCTCATGCCGAGGCTTTTTGTGATGGAATCAAGCGATGACTCCTTGTCCGGCTGGCGCGCAAGGAATCGCAGTATTTCCATCTTCTTTTTTGGTATCATGCCGTAGTACGGAAGCCTGAGCACAGGCAGCGCCATTATTTTGCCGCCCTCGACGTCAAAGGCTTTCATGCCGTTGACGAACGCCGCGGAAATCGCAGCGGACTTCAGCAGTATGCCGGCTGCGCCCACGTTTATCATAGCGCCTTCCTCGCGCAATTGCCCGACTACTCTGAAAACCAATTCCCATACAGGCTCGCCTATCAGCATGATAGAGACAGGCACGGAAAATTTGGCGAGTTCTGCCTTAAGATTCTCCGCATCCTTCTTGTGCTTGCGCAGGTGCAGAATAATTATCTTTTCCGCGCCGAATTCCCGGATGCCCAAGAAAACGGCAGAACTGTCGCCGCCTATCGGGGCTATGATTGTAGGTTTCACAGATAATTATTATTAAATAAAATATTTAAGATAAATTAAATCATGTTTTTAATCGTTTGATATAAAATAAAATCACGACACGGCATGCATTGTGAAAAAATCGCGGGAAAGCGTAGAATTGCCATGCGTTCCGCCAATTATTCGGCGGAAAACTTTTCTACCGGCACTCTTATTATTTCTCTTACAGCATCGAAGTCCGAGTCATCGGTTAATATCTTTTCGGCGCGCCAATAAGCAGCCGTAGCCGCGTGTATCGCATTGCGTGGCTTGAGGCTGTACCGCTTTGTCATGTCCTGCGCGATATTTATTATTATCTCGTTTACCTCCACGAACTTAAGGTACGGAAATTCCAGAAATTTCGCGCCTTCGTCAAGAGAATTTTTAACGCCTAGGAGCTTCCTCGTGGCCCATGTAACCTCGCCCCATGTCAAAAGAGACGTGAACGCAGGAAACTTGTTATCTGCTATTTTCCTAAGTATTGTTTTGCATATCTCGGATTTTTTTCCTTCGCTTAGAATGGCAAACATGAATACGTTGGCATCAAGGTATATCATACTGCTTCTCCATCACAGCTTTCAACTCTCTGGCAGACCGCAGTTTCTTCAATTTTTTGGAGGTCCTGCAAAAATAATCTGCAAAGTCTTTTCCCGTCCGCGAAGGCCTTATCACAACGTCACCATTGCTAATTTCAAAGGAAATGCTGCTCCCCGGCCTTAAATTCAGTACTCTCTTATGTCCTTGGGCACCACTACCTGTCCCTTATCCCCCATCTCGCGCTTTATTTGCATATAACCTAAATTAAGTAGGAATAACTATTCAAACGTTTTCTTACTTTAAGGTATAACTTTTCATTGGTGCGCTTTCATCGCGGCCCGCTGCACGACTTCGGACAGCGCAGGATGTATGTGCACAGTGTGCGCTATCGCGTCCGCGGTCAATCCGGCTTTCATCGCCACTATTGCCTCGTGTATTATCGATGCGGCATCGGGCCCGATAATGTGGCAGCCCAGTATCTTCCTGCTCTTGCGCTCAACAAGCATTTTGACGAACCCGTCCTTCTCGTCAAGGGCGAGGCCCATGCCGGTGCCCCGATAATAATGCTTTCCCGTGGCATAGTCAACGCATTTTTCCTTCAATTCTTCTTCAGTATGGCCAACTGCAGCTATCTGGGGCGAGGAAAATATCGCATGGGGCATCGGCCAGTAATCCACCTTCTTCTTTTGCCCGGAGATGTTGTTCCATATGTATTGCGCCTCAAGGTTCGCGGAATGTTTCAATAGATATTTGCCGGCTATGTCACCAAAGGCCCAGACGTTTTTCGCCGTCGTTTCAAGATAATCGTTCGTCTTGATGTAGCCACGGGCATCGGTTTCCACCCCGGCTTTGGCTGCGCCCAGCAAGTCGGAATTCGCCACCCTGCCCGT
>DATDTL010000052.1:0-4066 GCA_035290885.1 archaeon | reverse complement strand
CGGACAATATAAATAATTCATGTCCAAAATAGGACATTTTAAATAGTTTTTTGACACAAGATAGACATGGAAAAGCCGATAGCAAAGCGCGTCCACGCGTGGATAAGGGAAAGGCCGTATCTGGTCTGGGCGCTGAAGAAGGGCTTTGTCAACTTCTCTTCGCTTGCCCGAGCCGCTCAGGAAGGCCTGAACGTGAAGAACTTTGATGCCGTGATAGTGGCCGCAAGACGTTTTGGCGACGCGCCAGCTTCCGACGGCAGGGGCATCATAAGCCTGCTGAAAAACAGCCGCCTTGAAATAAAGACCGGGGTGAACGTCTACATACTTAAATCTCAGGACATTGACAGGAAAGCGGTTTATCTTCACGCGATAAAAGGCAGCAACGCAACGACTGTGATAACCGAGAAGCCGATGGACGTGCCGTGCATACGCAAGAACGAGGGCATGCTGGAAGTCAGGATAGTCAGCCCGCCGGAAATAGAGAGCAATACGGGCTTCATGGCTTACGTCTGCTCGGCCCTGGCCGAGCGCGGAATCAACATACAAGAAACGTACAGCTGCTACACGGACACGATATTCATCTTCGCCAAGAAAGACTTGGCGGCTGTAGTAGAAACATTAGAATCCATCGGCATTAGATAAGTAAACATAAGAAATAGTCTTATTGGCCCTTGTATGCTTTTGCTATATTCCCGCCATATTTTATTACCCATAAATTTAAATATTACCCACGTTATTGATTATAGTGGGGTGAGATGATGCCTATATTGATAACGGACGAAAGGAGAAGGATAATACTGCCAAGGCACGCGGTGGAAAAGTACGGCCACAAGTTCATAGCCATCGAAACTGACAAAGGAATTTTGCTGAAAGCTCTTCCTAAAGATCCTGTAAAGGCGCTTGCGATGGAAGGGAAGAAACTGCCGAAGGGCACGACACTGGAAAAGATGAAGAAAGAAACAGAAGAGGAAATACTGAGGTATCTGTGATGATCTACGCTGACACGGATTTTTTTCTGGCGCTCATAAAGGAAAACGACTGGCTGAAGAGGAACGCCGCACGGGCATACGAATATCACAAAGGCAATATAGAAAGTTCGGATATAACCCTTCTTGAACTGATGTTCGCCTCAACGAAGTATTCGCTGGATCCGGAAGTTGTCGCCGGTTCATTCTTTGAACTGACGGACAACGTAAAAGGCATAACCCATGAAGAAGGAATGAAAGTCGCATGGCTCATCAAGGAAAAGGGATTCGGCCCGGCTGACGCATTTCATTTCGTATTTTCATCCGGAAACATCCTAATTACTTCGGAGCACAACTACGCTGAAATAGGCCGCGAAATAATAGACTTGAAACACCGAATTTAGTCCAGAAACGCCCCGGCGACGATGAGCGGGAATATTATCGTGGCGTCCCCGGCGACTTCCACGGCGTTCTTGTAGAAAGGCTCAAACAATTTTATCTTCCCCCACGTGTACGCCTCGTCCGGCCTTGCACTGGATGTGGAGCCGTCCCATTCCGTGCCGCTCGAAACGAAGACCGCGTATTTCGTGCCGCCCCGGAAAATATGGGCATTAAGGACGTAGTGCCTCGACGCGCCCGCTCCAAGCGCTATGACGCCGGTTTCCTTGGCGTCAAGCGGCATGTCGTTCATCCTGTATATGTCATCCGAGGCGTCAAACTTGAAGTCGGCGTGCTGGTGCTTGAAGAACCACAATATGTCGCCTATCGCGCCGTCAAGTATGCATGGTGAAAATATAGGTATGCCGTTTTTGTACGCCCAATAAAGGAACGAAGATTCGTTGTTTATCTCCCTGCCCATCTCCCTGACCAGTTCCATGCCTGTGAGTATCTTGTTCTCCTCAATCTGCCTCTTGTAAAACCTTTCAAAAATCTCCAGAACAAATTTCTCAAACTTCGCGTATATGGAATCCGGGACATATATATTCCCTGTCCTGTTCATGCCCTTCGTGTAAAGCTCTTTTGCGTCCTTGTCGAAATGCCCCAGCACGAACGGGTCGTAGCACTTGAGTATGTCCTCCTCTATGCCGCCGCCGGTGGTGCAAAGGGCATCCACGTGCTTGTTCCTAGCCAGAAACGTTATGACGTCCCTTATGCCCGACGTCGTTAGGTTGGAAGTGAACGTAAGCACTATCTTGACCTTCTCCTTGCGCATCTTTCTTATGAGGTCCACGGCTATGCCAAGATTCGTGGCCTGAAAGCCCGTTGCCTTGAAGGATTCTATGAATTCCTTCATGCTCATCTTTTTGGAGAAATCCGGACCCTTCACCGGCACGAACTGCTTGACGTCCATGGTCTTGCGAAAATCCAGATCGTGCGCCCTGTCCACCTGCTCTTTTGTAACCATTCAATTCGCCTTTGCCGAAAATGCCGCGCCAAAAGCGCCTTGTTGAATAATAGCATGTTCTATTGTACCGTTTTGTGCCCTGAACATACGCATACTAAGGCATCCTCAATCAAAGTTTAAAAAGCTTATTTTTATAGTATGTTCGGCTGATATTGGAGCATTCGTGCCGAACATATAGTATATCATGTTTCAGTTGAAAATTCCGATATCATATGAACCTGCTATAAGAAGTCCCTTTTGTTAGATTGAATAGTGATGCTATGAAAATATGCCGGTTCTGCAGGGGCAGCAGCGTGCTGTGTCAAAGCTGCCTTAGAAACGTCCAGCAGGGCAAGACCACGCAGCTGGAAGTAGACGTGGCGAGGGCGCTGCATTCCGTGGACGCGCAAGCCGACTACTCAACCGTCACAGACGGAGACAGGGTGGTCATAACAGTGAAAAAAGCGATGTCAAACAAGATAATCGGCAGGGGCGGCAGGGGCGTGAAAAAAATAGAGGATGCCCTTAACAAGAAAGTGAAGATACTTGAAGACACCGACGACAAGAAGAAGATGGCCGAGGACATGCTCATGGTGCCGGTCATAGGCGTCAACGTCCTTTATGACGGAAAAGAAAAATTAAGGCTTAGAGTTTCTAGGCGCTACATGCGCAGGATAAGCAAACGCACAGTGGACTCCCTTTCCAAGCTCTACGGAAAAGAACTGGATCTCGTCTACGAGTAGCCTTTTATTTCTGACAATCAACTGTTATTATGCGCATAGCAGTCCTTGACAGCGAGCTTTGCAACCCGAAGAAATGCAGCTACGAATGCATAGCTGCCTGCCCGGTGAACCGCGAAGGCGAGGAATGCCTCTATCTTGGGCCCGACAAGTTTCACCCTGAAATAAACGAAAGCATCTGCATTGGCTGCGGCCTCTGTCACAAGAAATGCCCGTTCAAGGCGTGGTATATAGTCAATTTACCCGAAGAAAAGAAGGAAAGCCCGATAATGCAGTACGGGGTCAACGGCTTCCGCGTCTTCGGGCTTCCTGTGCCGTTCCAAGGCGTTGTCGGGCTGCTTGGCCCCAACGGAACAGGCAAAACGACTGCGCTTCGCATTCTTTCCGGCCAGCTTGCCCCAAACTTGGGCGCGGTTTCCGACGGAAGAAGCAAAAAAGAAGTCTACGAAAGCCTGATGAAAACGCACCGCGGCACGGAATTGCAAAATTATTTTGAGCGCCTCATGAAGGAAGACATGAAATCCGTTTACAAGCCCCAACAGGTCAATCTGCTGCCTGACGTAATCAAGGGCACTTCCAAGGAGGCGCTAAAAAATTGCCCCGATGAAATCATAAAACAACTGGAGCTTTCTGCAGTGATGGACCGCAAGCTGTCCGAGCTTTCGGGCGGGGAGCTCCAGCGTGTGGCGATTGCCGCGGCCCTGTCCAAGGATGCGGACATATACTATTTTGACGAGCCATCGTCCTATCTTGACGTCCGCCAGAGGGTCAACGTCGCCATGGCGATAAAGCGCCTTGCCGAACGCAAGCTTGTCATGGTCGTGGAGCACGACCTCGCGACTTTGGACATCATGGCAGACAGGATACACATATTCTACGGCTCGCCGGGAGTTTACGGCATAGTTTCCCAGCCCTATTCCGTGAGAAAGGGAATAAACAATTTCCTTGACGGCTACATACCCGAAGAGAACATAAAA
>DATDTL010000051.1:0-5479 GCA_035290885.1 archaeon | reverse complement strand
GTTTACATTCGGCAAAAGAACCCGCATTGCGGGTTCACTCAGGATCCCCTCGTCACACTTTCATGCATTGCGAAGTTTTCGCGCCTGCTGCGCCCCGTAGGGCCTGGTTTCATGTTTTCTGTTCGCAGAACAGAAAATCCGAAGTATCGGCCCCGAAACATCCGGACCCACAAAAACTACTCTGCGAATCTCAGAAACCATCTCCGGGCTATCGCTCTCACGACCCGTACGGATTATAGCTTTGCAGGGAACTTACCCCCGCAACAGGCTAATCCGCCGCAGTCCCATCCTTGAGTGCCGAAGCTTTGGGCGAAGAGGCCTTCCAGCCATTATCGCCTATGGGGCATTATCCTCAGTTTCCCAAGGTTATTCCCCGCTCGAGGGCAGGTTGACTACGTGTTACTGAGCAGTGCGGCTTGTCTTGCGACAATGCCTCGCATGGCTTAGCCGAATCCTGATAGCAGTAATCTCCGGCGGGATCAACCGGAATTGAATTGGCAGGAAGAGTTTTCCTGCACCACACTAATAGAGTATTGCCTGCTTGCGCCTTCATCCGGCATGATAATAAATATCGCGCCTTCATGATATTCCGCATCCTGAAGTGCTTCTTCACGCAAAGGCGTTTGCCCAAATCCGAAGCAACGCCTTGGATACAGATAAAGAGCATAAGGTTTAGCGCTATAATAATTTTCACAAAAAGTTGCCAAACTTTATGCCCGTCTTGATGCATAGTTCTATGCATCAACATACATTAGACTTAGACTAAAGTATTAAAAGGTTCTACCGTGAACGTAACACATGGCCGCCGGAAGCTGGGTTCGTTTTCTCATCGGCCTTGCCCTTGCGATGGAATCCATAAGGCTCTGGATCGGAGGCGCATCCTCTAATATAGCACTGGCTCTCGCAATATTATACCTGATATTCACTGCCTCGTTCTTCATTTACAGGACGTAACGGGTTTACCATCCCACAATATCCGCCAACGCCTGCTCTCTCGCTTTGGCGCCGTAACGATAGCCAATGAAATCGACTATGCCCCCTACGAGAAGGCCGTTCTGTTTGCCGAGAAGATAAATTTCCTTCGCATCGTCCACCGCACCCTGATAGCCCGTGCCTATGACGCGCAGCCTTCCGGTTCCTTTCCCACTTCTTATGCCGGAAAAATCAGAACTCGCCGGAACATGCACCATGGTAACCATTTCATGATTCTGTAAACTATGTATGAGCGAGAATGCCATGAGCTTGTCCGCATCCGCAGAAACGCCGGCAAGTTCTTCTTCCAACTCCTTTGCCACAGTTTCAACGGGATTCAACACGCCTATGCTCGTACATTCCAGATATCCTGCAGGGACAAAAAGCACGGGATCCGAGCCGTCCGTATCAATGGAATCCCTCTCCTCCACAACTATCACTTCTTTGCCGTCCTTCTTGCAGGTAAGCACGCCGCACGCGGTCATGGGAAGCGCCCGCCGGCTGCGCTGTAGATACAATCCTTTTGTCGTATTATGAGCCGCATATTCTTCCCTGCTCCACGATATCTCTGCTTTCCCGTCGCCATATCCGATGCCCTCGAATCGCGCGAGATCTCCATTGTATCTGACCGGCGCCTTTCCGTGTTCCCTCTCTTCATACAGGGCGCGCCTGCCGTTGCGCTCATCGAAAACAGGCAACCTTCCAGATTGTCGCATCTCCGCTGCTACTCTATCAATATATGTATCCCATTCTTCGTTTATGCGGCTCTCAAGCCACTTCATTTTCCGCCTGCTGTTGGGAACCTCGCGCATCGTTATATCCTGAGAATAAAGAACCGGCTCGAAACGATGCATCGTGCTGAAGCCTATCTCCATTTCCACATAGCCTTGCTTTATCATTGGCACGTCACTTGACGCAATTATTCTTAAAGGCATCATCACCTTATTGCAAAGCCTAATCCGCCGTCATATTCCGCAGGAAATACGGACACGTCTTCCACAACCGCCTTGCGCGGCCCCTGCTTCACTGCTTCCAGAAATTTCTCCATTGCAATGCCATCGCACTTCACTGTTATTTCGACGCTGCCGTCCGGCAGGTTCCTGCACCAGCCGCTGACCGAAAGTGAATTCGCCGCGGCCTTGACAAAAGCCCGAAAACCGACGCCCTGAACTTTACCTCTTACCGTGATTTTGCAGCAAAGCACGATCTCACGCCAGTACGAAAACAAGCAGCGCCAAGAAAAAGAACAGTGCTATTCCCGCCTTCAGAACTCCCTCGTTTATGCCAGTCCCTTTAATTTTTTTCGGCTCGTCCTGCATGGGCGGATAAATTATATTCTCAAAGGTCCTGTTCTCCTTCCACTCCTGAAGTCCGGCACAGTTGTGATTCTCCGGCAGCCGGTGCTGTGAACAAAATTCAAGCGAGCAGAACTTGCACATGTAAGGCATCATCTCGCTCTTTCCACATGTCGTGCATGGCATGATTCTATTTTGGAGGAAGATATTAAAACAGTTATAAACGTTGCGGTCATACCAACCGAATGGAGGCTCCGGGGTTAAAGATATTTTCCATGTTCCTGTCGAGTCAGACCGCGGCTAACGGCAGGCCCGTTGAGGAGAGAACGCAATACATTGAGGGGCATCTTCCTGATGCCGTTTGCCCCTATCATGACAGCAGAAAGGGCAAAACGATGAACATCCATGCCATTAAGGAAACCCACGATTGCTGGAAAGGCGTGCTTGATGGGCTTTGTTGGGTGAACAAAAATTATGCCGGAGCTGGAAATGTCAGTCTTCCTGTGGATTTGCTTTCTGCGGCATCCTTCGCTGCCGCGGTCCCGTCTTACTGTTTTTTCCGCGCGAGGGATCCTGTGCCGCCCTACGCCGCGTTGCCCGTGGAAATATCAGCCATAGGAAAGGCCGCTCTCGGAATTCGGGCCGCGGCGTATTCCCTACTTTATGATGCTCCGCTCACGGCGCTGACCCCGCAAGTAATATTCGCCTACACAAACAGAGAAGGTATGCTCGTGGACGATCCGCCCGGAATCGCCTGTGCAGCGCCGCAAACTATGATAATTGCCGCGCTTGCCGCCATCATGCACTGCGCAGGAGGGGAGCCGTCTGACAGCATACTCAATGCATATGTCCCGGACGTTCCGAAAACACGCGAATTTGCTGTTGTAATGGAAGACGCCAGAAGGTATACGAATGACCTGAAGATTTCCGCTGCAGAAGCTCTCGCAAAAATGGACCGTATAGCAGGCGGGATAAGCCGGCCTTTTCTGTGGCAATATCTTGATCAGCGCCGACTGTTCGCCCTAACAAATATTCTTGCGGATTACGCGCATGAAGAACGCGATTATCTTTCCGACGCATCCATACTTCAGAAACATGCTAACGAAGCGCTCGGCCGCGAACCATTCGCGCCAGAGCCTTGCGAAGAGGACGTGGATGGCTTCACCGGCGACAATCCACGGACGTACATGAAGCATTACGGGCTATTTTAGCGCGGTTCCATATCTTTCCTTTACCGAGCCCGGAAGAAATGCTTTCTGGCCTGAATTCCCTATTATGTACCAGTTCCCTGTGTCGGGTTCTACGCCGAACGCTTTGGTTTTCATCATCCACGGCTGGAAATAATCGGTCTTCAGCCTGTCGAGCGTCTTCGGATCTATATCCGCGTATTCCGGATTCCACAAATCGGCATAGAAATTGCCTATTTCTCTTGCTAAGGATGACATCTCCTGCTGCGATAATCCCATGCCAGAAGGATAGTTCATTCTTCTGGAAATATTTAGATAACCGCACAACTCTGTGGCAGCCAATACAGTCGCTTTGTCATAAACGCGAAGAGCCTCCTCTTCAGTGCCCCAATCGGGATTGGCGCCTGCGGTATTGCGTGATTCAACCGGCCCCATATAAACAACGCCGGCATTGACCAGAAATCCGCCAATCGGCATGCCCAGTCCTTCGTACAAACATCTTGCGTTTCCAAATTCTTTCCCGAAAATTATGACATCAAAAAGTCCCGTGCTTGCATCAACGCCGAAAGCATTGACAGTGGCGTGCACCACGGATTTTTTCCCTGCGCCTATGTCATCCGGCCCACCATGCCACTCGGTAAATCCTTTTGCCTTTCTTCCGCCATGCTCTTCCCGCATCTCTCTTTCATCCGCGTATTTCAACCCGGAAACGTATTCCGGCAATCCGCGTTCCGTTGCAAGCTGGTCGAGGTATGCCTGCCTCAATAAAGGGTCTCGCTTTGCGTCCTGAAACGATATTCTTCCCGGCGTTACTTGCGACATGGATG
Organism: archaeon; assembly: GCA_035290885.1. Lineage (GTDB taxonomy): Archaea > Aenigmatarchaeota > Aenigmatarchaeia > GW2011-AR5 > GW2011-AR5 > JACQID01. The sequence continues at coordinate 1,198 of DATDTL010000051.1, read as the reverse complement.
TTGCGGACGGTGTTGCTGTAGGAAACGGCGTGCCTGGCACAGAGCTTCCGCACCCTGTAATCATCATCGCAACGCCTGCGGAAGAAAGCAAAAATCCTGCTAACGCACGGCTACTGCCGCCATTACGCTTCGCGACTTTGGGTACATTCTTTTTCCGAAACATACTATTTTAGAACGCCCCATATCTATTTAAGTATTTTGTCACTGAACGATAGATAAATTTCAACTAATCGCTGGCTTTAAGGATTGCGGAAAACCCCTTTCATGGCCACTGTAATCAGGCAAATGCTGTACGCATTCCCTGATATGCCTCCGGAGGTTGCATATGTCATTGGCGAAGATCGCAACGGGTTTCTTTACGCTCACGTCGGACAAGCATCCCTACATATCGGCCCGGAGAGCGTTCGAAGAGGAACGAGCGCCGCGATGGTTCTTGGAACCGGCTATGCACGGCAATTGAGATACGTTAAGCGCGACTATGATGACGGAATCATAAAATCCTATCCTTCCGCACAAAAGATGTATGAAAGGCTTCTGGCATATTCAACTGTTCTGGGATACGAAACTTTTGAAACTACAGAAGAAGAGGTCCAAGGGTTTACCGGGTTACTGGTGCATATGTCCCAAGCCAAGTCATGACTAAAAATTCATGCGGGGGGAGAGATTTGAACTCCCGTATCCACTAAGGAACAAGACCCTCAATCTTGCGTGATTGGCCAAGCTACACGACCCCCGCATGTCTGGAATACCACTTGGAAGGAGATTTTTTAAAGGGAATTGCAGCGCATGTTGTTTCTTACGGCACCTATTTATACAATCAAATGCACTTATTAAAAGTGATTGCATGAAAAGTGCCATATCCCGTATGATTGAAGGTAAAAGGATCAGAAGAAGGCTGAACGAGCATATAGTTGCTGTCATAGTGCCGGATAAAAAAATCACGATAGAAGAAGCCGAAAAAAGAGCGGGAAAAATAGTAGAAAACGCTCAAGGTAAATACGTTAGCGAGAATCAACAGCAGTCAAAATAATACCCGCAGGTGCGGCATTTCGAGCGCTTCTTCGCCCCTGCAATGTCCCCTTCGTCAAGAAACAGCGCGCATCTCGGGCATTCCATGCTTTCACTATATTTCTATAATGCGACCGTGCTTCCCTATGGAAAAGACGTGCGTCCTGCCCATGAACTCTTCTGTGCCTTC
>DATDTL010000050.1:0-2325 GCA_035290885.1 archaeon | reverse complement strand
CCAGTCTATGATTGCGGCATCCATGTCCGTGCCGCCAAGCGCGGTGTCGCCTGAAGTTGAGAGAACGTTGAACGTGCCATCCCCGAATTCCATGATGGTGACGTCAAGCGTACCGCCGCCAAGGTCAAACACCAGTATCTTATGTTCCCCTTCCTTGTCAAGGCCGTAGGCCATGCTGGCTGCTGTAGGCTCATTCACAAGCCGGACAACGTCAAGCCCTGCTATCTTTCCCGCATCTTTAGTAGCGGTACGCTGGTTGTCGTTGAAATATGCCGGCACCGTTATGACGGCCTTGGTTATCTTCTCGCCAAGGAACGCCTCGGCGTCGCTCTTTATCTTTTGCAATATGAACGCGGAAATCTGTTGCGGCGTGTATTCCTTGCCCTGTATTTTGTACTTGTGGTCCGTCCCCATTCTTCTTTTAGCGGTGAACACCGTGCCGTCCGGGTTGGAAACGGCCTGCCTTCGTGCCGGCTCGCCCACGAGCAACTGCCCGTCTTTAGAAAACGCCACGACAGACGGGAACATCTTGCCCGCGACCGTTGCCCCTTCAGCCGAAGGCACTATCGTCGGCTTGCCTCCCATCATTATTGCGGCCTGGGAATTTGACGTCCCAAGATCTATGCCTATAATTTTTTCCTTACCCATTTACATCACCCTTTGTTGAAATCTTTACCTTGGCGGCCCTCAGTACCTTGCCGTTTAGCATATATCCCTTCTGGTATTCCTCAAGTATCATGCCGTCTTCCTTGCCTTCTTCGCCGGAGAGCGCCTCATGCAAGGCATGATCGAAACGTTTGCCTGCAACTTCCATGGCAACAAGACCATGTTTTTCAAGAACGCTTAAAAGCTTCTTTTGCAGCATCTCCAGTCCCTCGTCTTTTCTTGATTTAAGCGCGCCGTCAAACGCGTCAAGCACAGGGAGCATGGAAGCCATGAGTTCTTCGTTTGCGAGCGTTATTATCGCCAGTTTCTCCTTTTCAAAATGCTTCCTGTAATTGTCAAAGTCCGCCTGCATATATTTTAGCTGTGCAAGACGCTCGCCCGCGATTTTTTTCATCTCCTCAAGCTCGGCGCCTGCTCGTCCTTCGGATTCCTGCACCTTGTTTTGGATCCCAGATTCGTCCATTTTTATTCATCCTTCAAAAATTATAAAAAGAAAGGGCGCTTATCTGATATCAATGGTATAAGCCTCTTTCTCGTCTGTTTTTTAATTTTCTCACCTTGGAAGGCGGCGCCGATTATCAGGCACGGGGCCTGTAACAGGGCTTTGCCGTAACTTTCCGCGCCACAGCGCCGTCTTCCCCGTTGCGACATAAACTTTATGTCACTATAATACTCTAATTATATATAGTAAGGTTAAACTATTTAAAGCTCTTTATGCCATGTATAGTGCATGGAAGAGATAGTCGTAAGGCGTTTTCGCCCCCCGTTGCAGCCTGATCAGGATATGGAATGGTTCTGCCGCTCTCTTGGGCTTTTAGGCAACAGGGACAAGAACAAGACCGGCATGAAGATATTTGTCATGTTGGTTGAAGCCTCAAAGGAGAACCGTGCTGTGGATGCCGACAACATAGCGAAGAAAGTGAAAATAACCCGCACGGCGGTATTGCACCATGTGAAGGCCATGGAGAGCGAAGGCCTCGTTGACAGAAGGAACGGGGATTTCGGGCTTAGGGCGCATAACTTCCAGAGCCTTGTAGATGAGATAGAAAAGGACATGCTCCGAGCGTTTGATTCAATAAGGGAAATAGCAGAAGATATGGACAGCCGGATGAACATGCCTGTCCGAAAGAAAGACTAAGGCTTTATGCGTCTTTGTGATGAATAAGGGAGTATAGTGAATATTAGCGTTGTTGCGTAAATGGATATAGAACGCAATCGGTTGCGTTGGATTGGTTAAGCATATCAACCTGTGGGGCGTAAAAAGACTTTTGCAACAAAGCCGTGAATATTATGAAATTCAGGATGCTTGTTGAACAGGATGAAGACGGGATGCATGTAGCGGATTGCCCGGATGTATTTCTCAGAGGGGAAGACGCGGGAAGAAGCAATTGCAAACATAAAAGATGCGATAAAGGGATATATGGAGAGCTGAAAAAGCACAATGAGGCCGTGCCGCCTTCCATAGATGAAGAGATGGTAGAAGTTCCTGCATGATAAATGCAGGAGTTATGTAGGGATCATCTGACAGAGCACCGTTTCGGCGGTTCGATTTATTTGGTTTCATATGTGAATGGAAACAAGCTATTTTAGGAAAGGATGCTATAGTGTGACAATGAAAAAACTCCTTCTGTTCCTTGCATTGGTCACGATATCCTCCTC
>DATDTL010000049.1:0-14820 GCA_035290885.1 archaeon | reverse complement strand
AAAATGATTAAAATGAAGCTGTTGGAGAAGTCCAACGGACAGATAGCGAAGCATTTTGGCGTGACGACAAGGCGCGTGCAGCAGATATTCAGGTTCTATTGGAAAACCGGTGCTATAATTATCATGGTCCTGCCTTGTCGGCACTGCCCTCAGCGAAGGGCAGATGAAGTCAGTGGATGCCACGGCGCTGACAGGCGCGGAGGAGCCGGCGCAGGGATACGCGTTCGCAGTAGACGCTGGAAATTACGGAGCCGCGGCAAAGCCGAACGTCTATTCTCCAGTGCTTGCCGAATCTGAATACGCCCTTAAAGAACGGGAGAGCATATTCTCGGCGGTGTTCGGCATCAGGGAGAAGAAGGTTTATTGCTGATGCGGTGTTTTTAAAATTTGCCGGCATTGTCTTCTTTGATATGTATGGCTGTATTGTCAAACAGTGATGTGCTGGATGAAATCCGGCAAGGCAATATTTTCATAAAAGATTTTGACGAAAGTCTTCTGGGGCCCAATTCTTACGATGTTTCTATCGATACCGGCAGCCTGTATGAAATAACAGATCGCAGGACAGCGGAATATATCATGAATGTCCAAAGAAGCCTTGTTTCGTTGGGCATTGAAGTCCCTCATAGTATGCCTTCGTTGGCCGACCTTGGAAAGAGGGACGCAAGAAGAAAGACAACAGGCAATCTAAGGCCCGGAAAAGTGTACATCGCTCCGCTTGCGCATCAAATCGAAACGTCAGGCGGAATACGGCGGAGGATAGTGCCAAAAAGCGGCCGCGCAAGAGACGGGCTCTATGGATTTTTAATAGGAGGGAGCGATATGGCAATAATATCTTATTGCGAGAACGGTATACCTACCGGTACTATTGGTCAAACCGTGTTTTATGAAGATGGAACGGAAAGCCTTTCGAAGGAAGCGATGATAATCGCCGCAGAGAATCGTCACATCATTCTTCCCGACTCGTTGAAAAGGGACGGCCATTACGACATACGCAACAGCGAAATGCAGGACGGGATAGTTCACTTTACGTTCAACGATGATTTCAAGAGATATTCCGGAGGCGCATTAAGCGGCATAAATGACAGCAGCCCTATGTTTTCGGACGGCGGAAAGAACGGCTTCAATTTTGTCCTCGGCGTTACGCGGGAGAGGTTCGGAACAGGCAGCAGCCACATACTTTGGATGGTCGGCACGCAGCCATATGATCATCCGAACGCGCCTCTGTGCCATGCCAACGTGGTTCCGCAAGTCCATACCGTGGAAGTTTATCTGAGCCCTGATGAGGTGTCGGCCCTGAGAAGAACCATCAAGTCCGGAAAAAATCCTTATGCAATTTCCGCAATAGGCTATGCGCTTAGGACTCCTGCGAGCTTGGCATATAACGGAAAATACAGCAACCAGAACGGCGCAAAGCCCAGCATCGGCTGACCTGCCCTCCGCCTTTTAATCGTTTGCCTTGCAAACCGCATCATGGTATCGTGGCAGGAATTTGAGAACGTGGAGATGCGCGTCGGCACAGTCATTGACGTCCAAGACTTTCCCGAGGCGAAGAAGCCGGCGTACAAGCTGACGATAGACTTCGGAGACTGCGTCAAGAAGTCGAGCGTGCAAATCACTGCACTTTACAAAAAGGAAGAGATGATAGGCAGGCAGGTCGTCTGCGTCACGAATTTCCCGCCCAAGCAGATAGCGAATTTCATGTCCGAGTGCCTGACAACCGGCTTTCTCACGGAACAAGGCGTCGTCCTCCTTCAGCCGGAAAGGAAAGTACCTAACGGCCTGAGGGTCATGTGATCCTGACCGCGTGGTTTATAAGCGTTGCCTGAAGAAAGAAATGTGATAGTGATGTCCCGCCAACCCAAGACGCTTTAAGAAAGCTGTTAGATAGGGCTCTGAATCGCAACCAGAAAATAATCCTATTTTCAATAGCAGGCAGGGAAAAAGAAAGCCTTTATTCCGTTCTGACACGACTTTCCTCCACACACGGCATAGCGTTGTCAACGCTGAAGATGAACGCGCGGGTGCTGAAGAATCTGGAGCTTATTTCATTCAACGGGCACGTGGAACTGACGTCTTCCGGGGAATTTGTAAAAACAATGATGGGTGATGAGAATGGAGAGTGAACGCCTTCCTTGAAGCCAGGGACGCTGTAAGGAACAGATACGGTCTCAGCGAGATTAAATTCCGCATTTACGACGTTACGGATGCGTTTTCGGAAACTGAGTGCAACGTATTAAGGAATGCCGATAGTGTGTATCTTGGCAGGGTACGGGGAGGGTTAGGTGTTCTTACTGCAATAGTAGGCGAGAATGTTTACCGGAACAGAGCAACGGACTATGCGACCGAATATTTGTCAAGGTTTCTCTCCAAGACAAACGAACTGCAGGGAAAGTGCAGGTTCACAATATTCGGTGCCGAGCTTAAGCCTGCGAGATGCGACTGGAGTTCTGTCTCCGAGAGCCTTATCTCGGACGCGCTAAGAAAGAGCGCTAAAGATTTTTACGTTACTTCCGATCGCCGAAGGATAGACGGCGTCTCCGGGCTGAAAGGCATAGCGCTTTACGAGATGCGCAGTGCCTGCGAAAGGGCTTCAGCGGATCTGAGAAACGGCGACCTTATAGTGGTTTCTACCTCCGAAGAAGCGCTAAGAAACTTGGAGAGAAACATGCAAAACCTATTAATGCAGTCGTGAAAAGGTGTTATGTATGTCAGAAGAAGGCGGGATAACGACGAAAAGAAGCGAGGACTTCAGCAATTGGTATCTTGAGGTCGTGCGCAAGGGCGGGTTCATGGACCAGAGGACTCCGATAAAGGGCTTTGACGTCATAATGCCGTGGGGCTATTCCATCTGGGAGATAATACAAAAAGAGTTTGACGCCATGATAAAAGAGAAAGGCGTGCAGAACGCGTATTTTCCGTTGTTCATTCCCGAGAGCCTGATAAAGAAGGAGGAGGAGCATTTCGCTGGTTTCAAAGCGGAAGTCGCGAGGGTCACAGATGTCGGAGGCGAGAAGCTTGCCGATCCCCTTATCGTCAGGCCGACGTCTGAAATGATCATGTACTATATGTACAAATTATGGATACGCTCTTACAAGGATCTGCCGCTTAAGATAAACCAGTGGAACAACATCGTGCGCATAGACACGAAAGTCACGAAGCCCTTCATCCGCGGCCGCGAGTTCCTGTGGCAGGAAGGGCATACCGCTCATGCCACAAAGGGCGACGCTGAAGAATTCCTCCGCGAAATCATAGGGCTATATTCAAAAATGTATGAGCTATTTGCAATAGAAGGGCTCAAGCTGGTGCGGCCGCAACACGATACCTTCCCGGGCGCAGGCTATACCATTGTCTTTGACACCGTTGTTCAGGACGGCAAGGTCGTCCAAGGCCCGGGCTCGCACTTCCTCGCACAGAAGTTCTCGGAAGCATTGGACATTTCTTTCACTGACGAGCACGAGCAGAAGCAGCACGTCTGGCAGACCTGCTGGGGGCTCACAACAAGACAGATAGGCATACTGTTGATGCATCACGGCGATGACAAGGGCGCAGTGTTGCCTCCGGGGGTTGCCCCGATACAGGTCGTCATAATACCTATCTTGTTCAAGGGCAAGGAAGAAATTGTGCTTGAAAAGGCCAGAGAAATAGCCAAGAAGCTGAAGGCTCGCGTTTACATAGACGAAAGGAATCATACAGCCGGGTTCAAGTTCAACGAGTGGGAACTGAAAGGCGTGCCTCTGCGCATAGAGATAGGCCCAAAGGATATAGAAGCCGGCCACATCACCGTGGCAAGAAGGGATACCCGGGAAAAAACGCAGGTAAAGACCGTCAGCGACGTGGAAAAGATACTCGAAACGATGCAGCACGACATGCTTGCAAAATCCCAAGCGTTTCTCAAGGAAAACATACGGGATGCAAAGAGCAAGCAGGAAGCGATTTCTGCAATGGCAAAGGGCGGCTTCGTGCGCATGAACTGGTGCGGCTCTGCCGAATGCGACAAGGCGCTGAAAAAAGAGACCGGCGGCGAGATACGCGGCACACTCTGGGGCAAAAAAGAGCATGCCGCCGGCTCATGCATCTGTTGCGGCTCGCCTGCGAAGCACGTCGCCTACGCGGCGCGGGCTTACTAAGTGCGGCAAGTCATTTTTATTCAGGCGAACCAATAATTAATCATGAAAGAACGCATGGAAGAGACGGTGCGGCGCGAGCTCGCGCAGCTTTTTAAGGAAGAGCAACGCCCGTATATTTCCCTGAAAAGTCTGGACAAAATCCTCTCGGAAAACGAAGCCTACGTTTCGCTGGAATCCCTTGGAAAGCCGCTGCTTCCGGAGGAGGACTCATGCATTTCTCTGAACGCACTGGACACGCCTTTGCAAGCCGTTGACAATGAAAAAGACGCTCCAGCCGCCGAGGGCATCGTCATGAAAATACTCCGGAACAGTTGCGAGCATCTTTCCCAAGGCGTTGAATGCAACGTAGGCGGCTTTGGCAGCCTTCGGTGCCTTGACGAGTCGTTCCACAACGCATGCCCGTTCAAGCAGCGGCACGCCTATCTGAGCGCAAAGAAGACCGGAAAGGCGTGAAGCGCATTATTCATGGCTTTGGCCGGGTATGGCCTTTGCCTAATAAGCCCGGAAGAGGCAGGGTTGTGTTCTATGCGGATGCAATCACGGCATCTTGTGTCCTTTTGGGCAAAGCCGCAGGGTATTAAATCCGTGGAAGAAAAAGTTGCGCTTAAAAATGAGGAAGAATGGACGATAAAAATCACGGTTCCCGGCACGACGTCACCGGGAAAAAGGCACGGCATAATATTTCGAAGTCGGCGGATATGGGAGCGGAGGATATTCCGTAAGAAGAAAACGAACGGAAGCCCCGGAAGAAAACTTAAATACTTAACAGTCAATAATTAATAAGTTTCATTCTAACGGTGAACAAATGCAGGCTGAAAGGATAACGGCGGAAGACGCTAGGAAAACGGGAACCACCACCCTTGGCATGGTTTGCAAGGACTGCGTAGTCGTGGCCGCGGAAAGCAAGGTCACCATGGGTTATCTCGTTTCTTCAAAGGAATTCCCGAAACTCTACCAGATAGACGACAGGATAGTCATGACGGTTTCCGGCGGCGTGGGCGATGCCCAGAGCGTGGTCAGGATACTCAAGGCGGAAATAAACATATACAAGCTGACACGGAACGCGGAACTGACCATCAAGGGCGTTTCCACGCTTCTTGCCAACATACAGCAGAATTCAAGATTCTACCCTTACATGCTTATGCCCATCATAGCGGGCTTTGACCGCACAGGCACGCGCGTTTTTAGCGTGGATCCGGCCGGCGGCATAGGCGAAGACGCATATACGTCCACAGGCTCGGGTTCGCCCTTCGCCTACGGCGTTCTCGAAGACGGCTACAGGAAGGACATGACAAGGGAGGAAGGAATAGACCTTGCGGTGCGCGCCATAAAGGCGGCGCGCGAGCGCGACATAGCATCCGGCGGAAAGAACATAGACATAGCGGTCATAGACAAGAACGGCACGGAATTTCTGAGAAAGTGAACGTTTCGACATATTAATAATTACGATAATTAAGCCTAATTTTCAGGTGAACAAATGGCAATATTGGAAGACGTAAAAAAAGAGCTGCCCGCGGAGGCCGAGATAAGCGACTCCGGGTACGAAGGCAGCGAGCTCATATACTATACGAAGAGCAAGGATTTCTTCAAGGATTCCCTTCCGGCGATAAAGAAACTGGTCGGCAAGTTCAAGAAAAGGATAGAGATAAGGGCAGACCCGTCCATTCTCATGAACGAGGAGAAGACCGTGGAGTTCATACGCAAGTCCGTGCCTGAGGAGGCCGGCATAAAAGACATCTATTTTGAGCCGGAGTTCGCAAAAGTGGTGATACACGCAGAGAAGCCCGGCATCGTCATAGGCAGGAGCGGCGAGGTTCTGGCCGACATGCGCGGCAAGACGTTCTGGACGCCTGACATACGCCGCGCGCCGGCGATAGATTCGGAAATCATACGCTCAATAAGGAAGATGCTCCACAACGAGGCAGGGTACAGGAAAAAATTCCTAAACGAGACCGGCAAGAAGATATATTCCGAGGGCAAGGAAGTGGAGTGGGTCAGAATAACGGCGCTTGGCGCGTTCCGCCAGGTGGGAAAATCCGCAGTGCTTGTGCAAACGCCCCAGAGCAAGATTCTGCTTGATTGTGGCATAGACGTGTCAGCCTCTGGCAACAGGCCGTATCCTTATCTTGACGCGCCGGAGTTCCAGATTCAGGCGTTGGACGCTGTGATCATAAGCCACGCGCACCTTGACCATGCCGGTTTCGTTCCTTATCTTTACGAATACGGATACCGCGGCCCCCTGTATTGCACGCGGCCCACAAGGGACACCATGACCCTGCTGCAGCTGGACTTCATACAGATATGCCAGCGCGAAAACAAGAAAGCCCCGTACACCTCGAAAGCCATAGAGGAGATGATAAAGCACTGCATAATGCTTGAATATGGCGAAGTCTCGGACATAACCCCGGACATACGCCTGACGCTCAACAACGCCGGGCACATACTCGGCTCCGCGACAACGCACCTGAACGTTGGCAACGGCCAGTACAACTTCCTTTATACAGGCGACTTGAAATACGAGAACACCAAGATGTTTGACAAGGCATATACCGATTATGCAAGGGTGGAATGCGTGCTGATAGAGGCCACATACGGAGCAAAAACCGACGCCCTGCCGCCTGGCGAGAAAGGGCAGGAATACCTCATAGCCAAGGTCAAGGAAGTCAAGGAGCGCGGCGGAAAAGTCATAATCCCAAGCTTTGCCGTGGGCAGGGCGCAGGAAGTCATAGCCATGCTCATGGATTCCGACATAGACATGAACGTATATCTTGACGGCATGCTGTGGGACGCGACCGCGATAAACACGGCGTATCCGGAATTCATGTCAAAGGACATGCAGTCCAAGATACTGCATCAGGGCAAGAATCCGTTCATGGACCCGAGACTAAAGGGCATAGGCTCCCAGAAGGAGAGGATGGCCGTGATGGAGTCAGTTGAGTCCTGCGTGATACTGGCAACGTCCGGCATGCTTGTCGGCGGCCCGGTCATGAGCTATCTTGAGAACTTCGCCGGCGACGAGAAGAACGCGCTGCTGTTCGTGGGCTATCAGGCCGAAGGCACGATGGGAAGAAGGATACAGAAGGGCTGGACGCACATCCAGCAGGACAACGGCAAGAGCATTGACCTCAAGCTTGAGATAGGCACGGTGAAGGGGCTTTCAGGCCACAGCGATTTCACCCAGCTCATGGCGTTCATAGCGGCGTTTAGGACGCGGCCCAAGAAAATACTGGTCAACCATTGCGAAAACATCAAGTGCGTGGAATTCGCGAAGGAAGCGCACAAATACTTTGGTGTCGAAACCATGGCACCGAAACTGCTGGAAACAGTACGGTTGAAATGAGGGGAATCCATACTTAAATATTTGCATCCTAATAGCTTCTGGTGTTATAATGGTAGTCGGTTACGGCAAGAAAATAAGGGAGAAGGTTAGGAGCGCAGTCCTCAAGTCAAAGGCGCGCTACCAATGCCCCAAGTGCTCAAGGATGGCCATGAGGCGGGCTTCTTCCGCCATATGGGAGTGCAGGAAGTGCAGTGCCAAGTTCGCGTCCGGCACTTATGAGTTCAAGTAGGTGGTTACGTGTACAAGTGCATGCTTTGCAAGAAAGATTTTGACATGGAAGACAACGCAATAAGATGCCCGTTCTGCGGCTACAGGATAATCAGCAAGACAAGGGAAAGCTTCCGCAAGCACGTCAAGGTGCAGTGATTCTTATGAAAGAGCTGGATGAAGTCATGAGCCAGCTGCAGGCGCAAAACCAACAGCTTCAGGGAATAATGTCCCAGAAGCAGAACTACATGCTCCAGATGCACGAGCTGGAGAAGGCACTGGAGCATCTGGCAGGCGTGAAAGACCAGAAGGTATACAAGGCCGTAGGGCCGATCATAATAGAAACCGGCAAGAGCGATGTCGTGAAGGAGCTTGAGGAAAGCAAGGAGGATGCGGACCTCCGGATAAAGACCCTTGAGTCCCAGGAAGAGAAGATGAAGAAGAAGATGAAGGAGACCCAGAAGAAATTTCAGGACATGGCCGAAAACTATCGCGACGGCGAGGGCGGATAGTGATTTGCATGGAAATTAACGTCATAACAGGATTGCTGGATGAAATATCGCAGGACCGCACGGTGCCAAAAAACATCAGGACCGCGATGGAGCAGGCCAAGGCCAGCCTCGTGGACGCAAAGCAGGAGATAGCTGTGAGAATTAACGGCGCGATATCCATACTGGACGACGTTGCGAACGACCCTAACATCCCTGTCTACAGCAGGACGCAGATATGGAACATAGTGTCCATGCTCGAAGTCCTCAATGAAAAGTCCAGATGATTTATATATCGTTATGCGACATCGGGGTTTTGTCCAAAAAGTAGTAAGTAGATACAAGATATTGTAATTGCATTCGCATGGAACACAACCCCGCCTCTTCCGGGCTTATTAGGCAAAGCCCGACATCGGATATAAATATTTGCGCGCATTATAAATATCGTGTTGATATGTAAGTCCTTAAAATCTTTGAAAATAGGGCTTTCACTATAATTTAAAGTTGCGAGGGATTATAATTATATGGCAATCACTGACATCTTCAAGAAGCAGCCTCAGGAATATGTGGAACTGGACTTTGAAGACGATGAGAAGCCCCACGGCAAGCTTATGATACAGGTGGAGAAGCTTTCCTCTTTCTCGGATGCAGACCGCATACAGGAGAAGGTCAGAAACGGAAGGATAGTTCTTGTAAGGATACACGAGCTCAAGGCCAAGGACATCGGCGAACTCAAGCGCGCAGTGGCGCGGGTGAGGAAAACGTGCCTTGCCCTTGACGGCGACATCGCCGGCATAGGCGAAGACTGGCTCCTTGTCACGCCCAAGACCGCGAAGATCCACCGCGGCGGCGACGACGACGAAGACGCGGAGTAGTTTCTCTGTTTGCATACAGATTGCGCTATTATCGTAGAAGTATAGTATTGCCGGTTAATCTGACAAAATTCATTATTTCCGCAAAGACTCAGCGGATACTAAGGAATTTCCCATCTATTTTGGCGTTCTTGCCGGCAGGTCCACTATATTATATTTATAACCTCAGGCAAGCTTCTCAAAATATTTCCTGCGCATGAATGCCGAAAGTTCGCGGTGCTTGACCACGGCTTTCCAGAGCTCCTCGTCCTGCAGCAGAGAGGCTTCGCGGAGCGGTTTTGCGATGTGAGTGGGTATGCCGCTTGATTCCGGCTTGCGCAACATCACGTCCTTCAGCAGCGCTATGGCATCGCGGAACTGCCGCTCCTTCTCAGCGAACCACTGATTTTCCTCAATGTAGGGCGGAAAGCTGGAGCTGTCGTATTTTCCGGTAAATTCCCTGACGTGCTTGGCGGAGAATATATCAGGCCCGCACATTTTTTTGACGGGCGGCTGCTGCCACACGTTCAATTCAAATATCATGTACATCTCGCCGTCTGAAAAGGCAAAGCTTCGCAGAACCGAGAATTCTTCTTTTTCCAGCATGGCTTCCAGCCTCTTGGCGGTTTTCCTCAATTGCGGGAACAGCGTGTCTTCTATGACGTCCGGCTTCTTCATTTTCAGCGCAACAAAAAGCGTGCCGCGGCTCTTCAGCTTCCCCAGTTCCTCTTTGCCAAGGAAAAGTCCGTGCAGGGAGAAATACGAATCCCTAGGCTTCGCATTGAACAATGCCGCTGCACTGGCGAACTTCACGAAGTTCTCGGCGCCAAGATTGGCAGCGACGTTCCTTTCCGGGTCAACCGGATCCACAAGCACGAGCGGCTCGGCAAATTTCCCGGCGGTGCGGGCGTTCTCAATGTCTATCCTAACAGGCGCTTTCCATGCAGCAGCGGCTTTCAGCACGTTCTCAAGCCTTCCGTAGTTGATTACCAGTAGTTCGCAGGTATATCCGGAGAAGCCGCGGTTCTTGGCGTCGCTGCCGTATACCCCTATGCCCTTGCAGAACTGCTTGAGCAGCCGGACCTCGTCCCTGAATTCGGCAGGCAGCTTTTTCAGCACGTAATCCCTGTGAAGCGGGGAGCGGTCAACGGCGCTCCTTATCTTTTCGCCCACGGATATGCGATAGCACGGAACTATGTCCACAAGAAAATCCGGCGTCCGCGCCCTGACGTAGGGATGCTCGGCGTATTTTATTATCGGCGCTCCGTTGATTTTTTTCGTTATCACCTTCCCAAATTCCATGCCTTTTTTCTCCAGCTCCTCGCGCGAAGCTGAAGCCGGAAACATGATGAAAAGGTCTATGTCGTGGTCCCCGCGCAGCCACGTGTGCTTCCCGATGGAGCCGCACATCGCGCCTTCAAGCCCTGTTGCTTCCTTCGTTACCGATAGCAGCCGTGATGCAAACGCCTGAACGTCCCGCTCCTCGTTGGCATTGGGCTTTATCTTCCTGAGCACGGACTGCTTTATCGTCTTCACCGTCATGGAGATAATTGTAGCCTTCGGTTTAAGTTCGTTTCATGCCGTGCTTGCGGCGGGAAGAAAACAAAAGGGAATGTGCGCGCCAAGAATCGCGATACTTTTTGGCATTTCCTTCCTGTTCCGCAACGCCCGCCAGTTTATCACTATTTTCACTATCAGTGGCGGGCAGATTACCGCAATATTTAGTGTGTCGCTTCAGCCAACTACAAGATTCCTTCCATTCGCGATTTCGCCGTCAAAGTCCGCGATGAAGTCCCACCAGTTCCTCAGTGGCTTGCCGTTGTAGTAAAGCCCGTTCGCGTAACCCGGTATGTTCTGCATCCACCAGACGTAGAAGCCATCTTCAGTGCACTCCCCATTCAGGGCAGGCGATGCTTTCCGCCTGCCCGGAGCCGTCCGGCTTCCAGTCCTCGTATTTCGTTGTCACGGTCCCGGTGCTGCCCTAAATGTAATCAGCGTTGGCGTTGGGCGCGAAGTGCATGTTTCCGCAGACCCACGTGCCCGGCTCGGTGTTATAGTGCTTGCCGCCCTGCAACGGGAAGTATTTCAGCTCCAGAACCGGAACGCTCGTAGTCGTCATATCTATATCAGTAATGCCGGCTGTAGAGGGAATTGTAATCGTCACCTTCTCGTTCTTGAACGCCCCGACTATCAGCAGTTCATGGTCTCCGGCATCTGCAAAGATTACAAATTCGCATGCCTGATTCGGTTCTATGCCCACTTCGCAGCCTGAAGAAACCGTAACAGGCGCGCCGTCCACGAAGAAGCTTGGGGGGCTTGAGCTTTTCGCTGCCGATGTTGATGATAGTGACCGCGCCGCCTTCGGCAGGACTGCGCGGAAATTCTCCTGCAGAATGCTTGCCCTGTTTCCAAGTGCATCAGTCGCGTTCTTCTGGGACGAGGTTTGCAGGTAATTGAAAAAATACAATAATGCGCCGGTCACGCCCCATGACAATGATCATGCGCATCAATGTTGCTAGGGCGGACACCTCGCCTTCGTACCGGTCTTTTTTGTGAGTCCGCCTCATTGTCCCTGCCTGTAATCAATTTATCCGTTCGCGGCAAATAAAGCCATGGAATTCGTTTCCCACCCGTGGATTTCGCCCGGCACGATAGAGAAAAGAAAATATCAGGAGCACGTAGTGGCGTCCGCAATAGACGGGAACACCCTTGTAGTCCTGCCCACGGGCCTTGGTAAGACTTCAGTTGCCGCGCTCGTGGCGGCGTACAAGCTGCAGCGCGATTCAAAAGGCAAAATACTCTTTCTCGCGCCGACGCGGCCGCTGGTTGACCAGCAGTGCGTTGCTTTCGGCAAATACATGAGAACGGGGCTTGAAATGAAAGTAATCACAGGCAGTACTGCTCCTGCCGGCAGGAAAGCGCTTTACATGAAGGCGGATGTCGTATTTTCGACGCCGCAGACCATAGAAAATGACCTCAAGAACGGCATGCTCTCCCTGGAAGAGTTTTCGCTTTGCATATTTGACGAGGCGCACAGGGCAGTCGGCAATTACGCGTATCCTTACATCGCCAAGGAGTACATGGCATCTGCCAGGCAGCCTCTAATAATTGCGCTTACGGCATCCCCGGGCGCCGAGCGCGCCAAGATAGAGGAAGTGAAAAAGATGCTTTTTATCAAGAACGTGGAGATACGCTCGCGCGAAGACGAGGACGTGAAGCCCTACGTTCATGGCGTTGAACACGAGCGCATAGATGTGGAGCTTACCGAGCCGATGAAGTCCATAAGAAAATACTTCAATGACGTCCATGAAGAAAGAATGAAGAAGCTGATGTCATGGGGAATTGTCAAAACGCCGAACATGGGTAAGTCGCATATCCTGAAATTGCAGGAAGAGCTGGCGAAGAACAAGACCGGCTACAGCTTTGCCGCGATGTCAGTATTGGCCGAGATACTCAAGCTTGATCATGCTTTGGTGCTTTTGGAGACGCAATCGCTTTATTCCCTGAAAAAATACCTTGATCGCATGCTGTTGCAGGAAACCCGGGCAGTTGAGCGGCTGCTGCGTGAGGACGGCGTAAGGAACGCGATGCGGCTCCTTTCCGAGCTTGTTGAAGAAGGCCATGAGCATCCCAAGCTTGCAAAGCTCAAGGAAATAGTCAAGCGCGAGGTCGCAAAGGACAAATTCTGCAGGATAATGGTGTTTGCCCAGTACAGGGACACGATAGAGAAGATATGCTCGGAGCTGAAAAGCGTTGAAGGCGTGGCGCCTGTCCAGTTCATAGGCCAAGCCAAGAAGTCCGGCAAAGGCCTCAGCCAGAAGGAGCAGATACAGATACTGAGCGAATTCAGGATGGGCTTCCATAACGTTCTTGTCGCAAGCTCGGTAGGCGAAGAGGGGTTGGACGTTGCCGAGACGAACGTCGTGATTTTCTACGAGCCGACTTCGTCCGCGGTGCGGAAGATACAGCGCTCCGGCAGGACCGCAAGAACGCAGGCGGGCCGCGTCGTGATGCTCATGACCAAAGGGACGCGGGACGAGGCGTACCACTGGGCAGGTTTTAACCGCGAGAAGAACATGAAAAAAATTTTGTACGGGATGGCAGATTCCAACTCGCTGAAAAAATACGTGTGATTCCTATGCAATCCATGAACCAAGAGGAAGTCATAATTTATGCGGACATCCGCGAGGCTGCAAGCAGCATAGCGCTCATGCTTGCCAAGAAGTGCGCCGTCCGTGAAAAGCAGCTGCATATCGGCGATTACCAACTAAGCGAGCGCATGGGCGCCGAGCGCAAGACGACTCAGGACTTCATAAGCAGCATAATGGACGGCAGGCTTTTCCGGCAGCTGCACGAGCTGAAAGCCGAGTTTGAGATACCTATACTCATCATTGAAGGGCAGAGCCTCTTTGACACGGAAATATTGATACATCCCAACGCGATACGCGGTGCCGTGGCAGCCGTAGTCGCGGACGTAAGGGTCGGCATGATATGGACTAAGAATCCCTCGGAAACCGCGGACATGCTGTTTGCATTGGCAAAACGCGAGCAGGTGGCGGAGAAGCGCGGAATAGCCATACGCGGCAAGGCAAAATTCCTGTCGGAGAACCAGCAGCAGGAATTCGTGGTGGCAGGGCTTCCGAAAATATCCACACTGAAGGCAAAAGCCTTGCTCAAGCATTTTGGCACTCCAGAAGCCGTGTTCACCGCGGACGAGGAAGCGCTTAGGCAGGTGCCCGGCATAGGCGAAGGCATAGCGAGGGTCGTCCGCCGTCTGCTCGAAAGGAAGTATGAAAAGTCTATATTGGAAGACTAAGTTCTTTGAGAATGTTTGCGACCGCTGAGCTTGCCGTGGAAGAATCCTGTAGACTTATTGACAGGATTTTCGTTTGCAGGCAAAGAGCTCATGAAATCCACATAAGCGTTAAGGAGGCCCTCACCGCGCTTGCCGTGTGCCGCGAGCATTATATCAGTAGGAGTAACCGATACTCCGCCCCTCGTGGCATAACCATAAGGAAATTCTGTAGTTCCGGGCTCGGTGTCATCAACCTCTCCGTTTATGACATACATGGCAGGCATATCAAGGAGGACCAAGGGGAGAACGCCTTCGCTCAAGGTTGTTAGTTCGTATCCTCTTTCCCTCGCGAAACCTCTTACAGTATTATAAATGCCCCGCAATTCGTTGCGATGCGCCATTAGAGCCGCAGGGTCTGCCGGTTGTATGCCAAGATACGGAATAATTCCCTCTTTGCTCTTGCCAAGGCGGGTTGCGATAGATAATGGCGTCTCGGCGGGAGGGTTTTGGCACGAATAAGGAATTTTAATGAAGGTATAATAATTGGTTTTATTCTGTTCAGTATGCACATTTCCGCCTAATCGTGCAGTTGCCCTATATATTCTTCTATCTGCCATAAAAGAATAAATCATAGAAAACCTTATAAGCGCCATTTTTATCAACAAACATATAATAGCAGTTAAATATTCGTAAAACCAAATAAGCAAAGAAATCATGGACCCCAAAGAAATCAGAAACACAATGATATCGCTTGCAGTGCTCGCCGCAGGCATATGGTTCGTGATAAACATAACCAAGTCTTACGCGACCGTGACAAGCCTTCCCGGCATTCCAGACGGCCTCACGAATTCGCTGGATTCCCTTGGCATGCTGTTCCTTTATGCAATAGTCGGGATAGAAGTCCTGCTGTTCCTTGCATGGCTCTACTCTAGAAAGGGAGGAAATTCCTCAGGAAAAGGAAATACACCGCTCCCGCGACCAGAAATCCGGCCAGCCCCGCAGCAATTCTGAA
>DATDTL010000048.1:0-15250 GCA_035290885.1 archaeon | reverse complement strand
TTTTCATTCCATTGCCGGTGGAATTTTTTAGATTATAGGGGGGCGAAGTGATTATCAAGTCTACTGATTCATCCGGTATTTGTTTCATCACAGTGAGGGCATCGCCACAGATGATTTTATTTAAAAAATCCTTTGGAAACTCCAAGCCATTGATACCCGCCATAGAGTCGATATCCTTCCGTAGAAGCATACGGGCTTGAGGCATCATAATAATTATCGCTACCAACTTTTATAGTTCTCCAAGGAAGCAAGATACTATGAGAACCATGGTTCTCCTGTACAGGTCAAGCAAGGCCCGACCATGTATTACTTCTTTGGGAACTATATGTGAACCCGATAAATCATGCACGGAATCTTTATTGGGTTAACTATAAAACCCGCGCAACATATCTTCGTGCTTTACTGAACAGGTAGCGCAAACCTGCAGATGATAAAAATTCCGCCCGTTTTGGCAGAAGAAAAAAGAAAAGTCAGAAGACTATAGTAAATTGCAATAATAATGGAACTTTTGGCTGCAATTTACTATATGTAAATAACATTATAAAATGTTGCAAAATCCGTGTTATTTACTATTACTCGCCCATGCCGTCCATCCCGCCCGGTGGCATGGGAGGGCCGCCGCCTCCCGTGGACTTGGACGTTATGACGTCGTCTATCCTCAGGATCATTTCCGCGGCTTCGGAAGCGGACGTTATTGCCTGCGTTTTCGTTTTTAGCGGCTCAACGACGCCCATCTGCTTCATGTCGGCGACGGCCGCTTTGAACACGTCCACGCCCATCGTTTCCCCGCCCTTGTCGTGTTTTGTGCGAAGGTCCACCAGTATGTCTATCGGGTCGCGGCCCGTGCTTTCAGCCAGGGTACGCGGAATCACTTCGAGCGCTTCTGCAAAGGCGTTTATTGCGAGCTGCTCCCGTCCGCCGACGGAATCGGCATAGGTTTTCAGGCGCCTTGAAAGTTCGGTTTCAGACGATCCGCCTCCGAACACCACCTTTCCGTTTTCAAGCGCGGCTATGATGCCAAGAACGGCGTCGTCCATGCCCCTCTTGACCTCGTCCACCACGTGCTCCGTGCTTCCGCGCACAAGTATGGAGACGGCCTTTGGCTCCTTACATTCCCGAACGAAAATCATTTCCTCGCCGGCTATCTTCTTGTCTTCGACCATGCCTGCGTATCCCAAGTCAGCCTTGGACAACTCGTCCACGCTTGATATTATCTTGGCGCCGGTGGCCTTGGCCAGCATCTCCACGTCGCTCTTCTTTACGCGCCTTGCCGCGGCTATGCCGTTCTTGGCAAGGTAATGCTGGGCCAGATCGTCTATGCCCTTCTGGCAGAATAGGACGTTGGCGCCGCTATCCACGACTTTCTTGACCATGTTCTTGAGCATGGAGCTTTCCTGTTCAAGGAACGCCTGCAGCTGCTCGGGGGTGTTGACGCGTATCTCCGTGGTTCTTTCGGTTTCCTTTACTTCCAGCGCGCAGTCAAGCAGCGCTATCTTGGCGCCCTTGATGGTCTTGGGCATGCCGGCATGAACTATCTCCTTGTCAATCACAAGGCCTTTTATCAATTCGGAGTCTTCCATGCTCGCGCCGTGCTTCTTTTCTATCTTGACGTCGTCCTTGTTTATCTTCACAGAGCCGTTTTGCTTCTCAGCCACGAGCTTCACTGCCTGCACCGCAAGCGCAGACAGGCTGTCTCTGGCAGTCTCGCCGCTCTTGCCTGTCATGGCAGTCATGGCTATCTTTCTGAGAAGATCCTCGTCTTCAAGCGCCACCTTTGTCGCGAAGGAGTTCAATATTTCCATAGACTTCGTCCTTGCCAGCCTGTAGCCTCTTATTATGACCGTCGGGTGAACTTCCTGCTCAAGCAGCGTTTCCGCCTTCTTCAGAAGCTCGCCTGCGATGACGACAGCGGTAGTGGTGCCGTCCCCGACTTCGCTCTCCTGCGTTTTCGCAACTTCAACCATCATCTTTGCGGCCGGATGCTCTACTTCCATCTCCTCGAGTATCGTGACACCGTCGTTCGTTATCGTCACGTCGCCTATGGAGTTGACGAGCATCTTGTCCATACCTTTTGGGCCGAGCGTCGTTCTCACGCTCTCTGCAACGGCCTTGGCCGCGGTTATGTTCCTGCTCTGTGCATCCTTGCCCGTGTTCCTGAGAGAACCCTCAGGCAGTATGAAAATCGGCTGTCCTCCAAACTGGTTCATGAATCACGCACCTCCTGTATAATAGGGCAGTTGCCCCAGTTGCATATAATCCAGCAAAGATTTTAAAAACCATTCACAGGGCTTAAATAAACCGCCGGAATGGATAAACAGTATAATTACCCGCCAGACTATATGATTTATCCCGTGATTTTCCTTCCTTTTACGGATTTAAGTTTTGCTAATTATAGTTCTCCAAGGAAACAAGCAAGGTATTACTTCCTTGGGAACTATATGTGAACCCAGTAAATCATATCCGGAATCTTTACTGGGTTAACTATAAGTACCAGACAAGGGCCGGTAGCTCAGTCGGTAGAGCATCAAAGTGATGTGTACGTCTTATATGACGGCTGAGTATTATGCCATCTAGGCAAACTGAAGGTCGGGAGTTCGATTCTCCCCCGGCCCATTTTTCATGCGCATCCCTGATCGCTCTCGGCAGGTGCCGGATAATGCCTTTTGAGTAATCCGCGATGTGCAGCCTGCCGGCATCCTTGATAGTTTCCGGATTATCCCCGTTTTGGCGCGCAAATTTGCGCTTCAGAAGTGTATAGAGTTTTCTGCTTTTTTCATAATTCTCCATTTTAGGATAACTCTCGAACCTGATATCGGCAAGAATTGTTGCGTTGATATCTATGACGGGGAAATCCACATGTATATCTGTTCCCTTTACGTGCAGTTTAGCAGCGCACGATCCGGATTCTGGAATTATCTCCGTTTCATAGCCCGACAATTCCAAATAATTCTTGACGTCAATAATAGAGTATTTTTCAAAATTATACCACGTTATTCTGGACATATCTTTACCATCAGATTTATTTTTATAGTTTGAATTTGGGCATTATTTTTCCTTTAGCAACCGCAACTTATATATATGAAATTCCGCCATAATATTATCAGAAAATAAATGCGGAAGGTGAGAATCATGGCAGCCAAAAAGAAGAAAGCGGTAAAGAAGACCGCGAAGAAAACGTCGAAAAAGAAAAAAAGATAAACGAATTTTTTCTTTTTGTTTTTTTGATCATGCGATGATTTCTACCCGTGATAATTCGTCGCTTCGCTCTTGAACTTGAGGTCCTTCCATCCTGCGGACAGCTTCTTGCACACGCTTCTGAGTTCCTTCTTCATGTCGTCATTCCAGAACTGCCATGTCTCGCGTATCCATTCCGCAACGTCCTCCTCGTCGGGATCCATGAGAAGCATGTTGTTCTTCCATTTCAGGACCTGTAGCTTCTTGTACAGGTCAAACAGCCGGTTCTTGTCCTCCTTGGTTATCATGCCCTGCTCGTAGAAGCCGGAGAGGGAATCGGCGTCGCCGATTATTGGCTCTATTATTCTTTCCGTGAAGGAGAACACGCGGTTGGAGATCTCCGTCCTTATCTGCTCAAAGAGTTCCCCCTCTTCCTCAAGTTCAAAGTTAAAAGTTTCTTTCAATTCCGTAAGATGCGGAAGGCTGAACTTCGTCTGGAATTTCTTATACCTCTCTAGAACGTCGGATTGCATCCTATAATAAATCCGGCAAACTATATAAATTATAGTTAACCAAAATAGAGAGAGGATGTTGGAGTTTGGTGGCCATATGCGGCCAAATTTTGCAATAGCGGCGATTAAGAATCGGTAAGTTATATTCTGCGGGCGCGAAATGCATGAAAGCGGTCATAAAGATAGGGGGCTCGGTCGCAATAAGCGCAATGGGAATAGATTCCCACTACTTTTCGCGGCTGATTCCGGTTCTGAAGGGCATTGAGAAGGGCAACGACGTCTCCTTGTGCATAGGCGGAGGCCGCATAGTTAGGAATTACTTCGAGTCTGCGCGCGCACTTGGCATGTCCGAGCGCGACATGGAGCTTGTGGGCATAGACATGATAAAGGCGCACGTGAGGTTCGTTGCGTTTCTTACAGGGAAGAAGCCGATTTTCTCCCGCGAAGAAATAAAAGGCGGCAACATGGTCATAGGCGGGCTGGAGCCCGGCAAAAGCACGGACCACAGCGCTGCACTACTTGCCTCGGCGATAAAAGCCGACGTTCTTGTGAAGATGACGAACGTTGCAGGAATATGCGACAGGGACCCTGCGAAGCACAAGGGCGCGAAGCTGATAAAATCCATGTCGTTCGCCCAGCTCAAGAGCTATGCAACGCAGGGCACCCCGGGAAATTACGGCATCTTGGATGCCTCGGCCATAGAAATAATAGCAAGGGACAGGATAACCACGGTCATAATGGACGGCAGAAAGCCCGAGGATCTCGGCAAGGCGCTGGCTATGGAAACCGGCACCGTTATCAGAGGAACATCAGAAGGAACGTGAGGTAAAGGGACAAAACAATCACGGTCCCGATTGCGTCTTCCGCGGTAAGCTTCATACCGTAACTATGGCTTGGCCAGTTTATAAAACTTTCTGAATCATAATTATAGTGGATGACATCAGTTTGCGTAAAATATCATGTCATTTGAAACCCAAGGGCTCGTGGTCTAGCGGCTTGCCATAGCGCACGCAAATGACGCAACCTTCACATGGTTGAGGCCGGCGGTTCAAATCCGCCCGGGCCCATCGCGCCTTCGGCCGCAGGAGAGCCTGCAAAAGCGCTGAAACGAACAAAGAAATGCGCTCCGTTGCGCATTCGGCTTCCCGATATTTATACAGGGACCGTAATAATAATGCAGGTGTTTGGATGAAAGCTACCGCAAAGGCCAACGCGAACATAGCGTTGGTGAAATACTGGGGCAAGCGCGACGAGGCGCTGATACTGCCTTATAATTCGTCAATGTCAATGACCTGCGACGGGATGGAGACCGTCACAACAGTGGAATTCTCAGAAAATTATGACAAGGACACGGCGGTCATAAATGGCGAGGAGCTTTCTTCCGACCAGAAACGCGTCTACGCGCACATAGGCATGATCAGAAAGATGGCAGGAATAAAGGAAAAAGCGAAAATAGTTTCCAAAAGCAACTTTCCTGTCGCTGCGGGGTTGGCTTCTTCCGCATCCGGGTTTGCAGCTCTTACTGTCGCGGCCGGCGCGGCCGCGGGTCTGAAACTTTCAGAAAGAGAACTATCTATCATTGCCCGTCAGGGTTCAGGTTCTGCGTGCCGCTCCATATTCGGGGGCTTCGTGGAGTGGAAGAAAGGCACGAAATCTTCCGACTCATACGCCGAGCAAATAGCCGGCAAAGATCACTGGAAGGATTTTAGGATGATAGCAACCATCGTGAAGGAAGCAAGGAAAGCCGTTTCCTCGCGCTCCGGCATGTCGTTGACAGTCAGGACGTCGCCTTATTACAGCGGCTGGCTTTCCTCGATTGAAGAGGATTTGAAAGGCATGAGGGAAGGCATACTCTGCAAGGATTTCACTGCCGTTGGCGCGCTCGCGGAATACAATGCGCTGAAAATGCATTGCACCATGATGACGTCTAGGCCGCCGATTATATATTGGACGCCCCCAACCGTGGAGATAATGAATGCCGTAAGGGAATGGCGAAAGGACGTGGAGTCTTACTTCACCATAGATGCCGGTCCCAACGTCAAGGTGATGTGCCTCAGAAAGGACGAGAAAGAACTGCATCAGAGGCTTTCGGGACTGGAAGGCGTGGTGAAGACAATATCCTGCGCGCCCGGAGACGGGGCGTCGATTAGTAAAAAGCACCTGTTTGATTGACATGATACTGCACGACACGGCTTGCATACTCGTTGAGCAACGCGGAAAAATCCTTCTTGTCAGGCGCGCAAGCCGCCCGGAAAAAGGATACTGGGCAGTGCCCGGCGGCCACGTTGAAAAGGGCGAAACGTTCAAAGAAGCCGCGCAGCGGGAATCAATAGAAGAAGTGGGCGGAGTGACGATTGAAGGCCGCGAGATCATGCGGTTTGTTCACGACGCGGACGTAGGCCACAGGCACCGGGCGCATGTCTTCCGTGCAAGGGTGACGGGCAAAGTCGTTGCCGGAAGCGACGCTGCAGAGGCACAATGGTTTTCTTTGAACCAAATGAAGAAAATGGACATAACGCATTATACAAAAACAATTCTGAACAAGCTTTGCGGGGAAAGTGCATGAAAGTTTCTGCCCCCGGCAAGATAATCATAATCGGCGAGCACGCCGTGGTCTACGGCAAGCCGGCGATAATAGCAGCTGTGGACAAGCGTTGCACAGTTAGCATGGAAAAATCCAAGGGCATCACGATCAGTTCCCCGATCATGAAGGATTCCGCGCATTTCACGGTTGCGGAGGCGAAGAAATTGTCGGAAAAGGCCGATGCGCTGTGGAAAGAATGCGCGCAAGCCAAGGACTTCAGCCCCCTATTTGCCGCAACAAAGAAGAATGGCAATGCTCTCAAAGCCGGCGTCGGCAAAATATTTCGCGAATTCCAGATAGACGCTGGGGCAGACATAAGCATAGCTTCGCAGATACCTATCGGATATGGCATGGGCTCGTCTGCAGCTCTAGCTGTTTCATTGGCCAAGGCCGCCTCTTCGCTTTACGGAAAGAAAGCTTCGCTGGAAGAGATAAACGCCGTTGCCTACAAGCTGGAGCAGTATGCGCACGGCACGCCTTCCGGCGGCGACAACACCGCGTCGTGCTTTGGCGGCATCATGCGATACGTGAAGGAGCCGAAAATTATGGAACGTCTTGATCTTGGGAAGCTTGATAATTTCATGATTGTTTATGCCGCGCCGCCGGTGAAAACCACGGGCGAACTTGTTCAAAGCGTGCGGAATCTTGGCGATGCCTTCAGGACGGAAAGGGTGAACGCGCTCGGCGCGCTTGCAGGAAGCATGCTTGACGCGCTGCGAAAGAGAAACCATGGCGAAATAAAACGCATAATCAACGAGGCGCAGAAAAATCTGCGGGAGCTTGGCGTCTCTACCCCGGAAATAGACGTGCTGTGCGAGTCCGTGAAGAAAGCAGGCGGAGCGGCAAAGCTTTGCGGCGCCGGAGGCGGCGGGGTCGTGATGTGCTACCACGAAGATGGCACCAAGCTTGAGAGCGTTGTGCGGGCTGCCGGTTATGCGCCGCAGCACGTGCAGCTTGGCGCGGAAGGCGTCAGGATAGATTCACAGTGACGCTTCGGCCTTTGCCACTATGTGCCGCGTCTTCTCCACGGCATCCGCGTTGACGGATATGCTCGTGGTTCCCCATTCCACCAGTTTCTTCGCGAGCTCAGGGTAGTAGCTCGGAGCCTGGCCGCATATTGAGCACGTTATGCCCGTTTTCGCGCAGGTCTTCACGACCCTTTCAATGCACCATAGCACAGCCGGGTCAAGCTCGTTGAACCATCTTTGCGCAAGCATAGCGGAGTCCCTGTCCACGCCGAGGGTCAGCTGGGTCAGGTCGTTGCTGCCTATTGACACGCCGTCTATCCCTTCGCGTATGAAATCTTCTATGAGAATGGCCGTTGAAGGGACTTCCACCATTATCCAGAGCTTGAACTTCGGATAATCGTAGAGCCCGGCGTTCCTTATTATGCCCTTGATCTCCCGCAATTCCCAGGCGCTCCTGATAAACGGTATCATCAGGCAGATGTTGTCCATGCCTTCGTTATAAGCTTTCTTTATCGCAGCAAGCTCAAGCATGAACTCCTGCGGCTCCACGATGTAGCGGGAAGCGCCTCTCCAGCCTATCATGGGGTTGTTCTCAGCGGGCTCCCTTTCCCCGCCCTCAAGATTGCTGTATTCATTCGTCTTGAAGTCAAGCGAGCGGTAAACTACCGGCCTTGGATAGAAGGCTTTTGCAACCCGCGTCACGCCTTCGTATATTTTTTCAACAAACTCGTTCTCCCTGCCTTCTGCTATGAGAAAGCCCGGATGCTTCCCGAGGTTCGCCGCTATGAACTCGGCCCTCATCAGCCCGATTCCGTCGCATGCAAGCTTGGCATATCTTTCAGCGGCCTCGGGTTGGCCAAGATTGACGTAGATTTTTGTTTTCGTGGAAACAAAATCGTATTTTTCATCCTGCGTTTCTATCTTGACTATTCCGTCGTAGATGCGGCCCGAATAAGCGTCAAGCGTAACGGTCTGATGTTCTTTCAGCGCGAGCGTCGCGGTTCCGGCGCCGACAATGCACGGTATGCCAAGCTCCCTTGAAACTATGGCGGCATGGGAAGTCATTCCGCCTTCGTCAGTGATTATTCCGGCGGCTATCTTCATCGCAGGGACAAAATCCGGGGAGGTCATCTTGGCAACCAGTATGTCTCCGGGGGTTATCTTGTTCATGTCCCTTGCGCTTGCGAGTATCTTGACAATGCCTGTTGCCGCGCCCGGAGACGCGGGAAATCCCTTGGTTATGCAGTCTATTTCTTCAGATACTGCAGTCGCCCGTCCGGTGCGCACAGCGGTGACGGGCCTTGACTGCAACAGGAAGATCTTGCCGTTCTCCATGGACCATTCAAAGTCCTGCGGCCGCCCGTAATGCGCCTCCAGCCTCACAGCTATCCGTGCCAGTTCTTCCACGGACTTTCTCGGGAGGCAGAGCATCTCCTGCCTTCCGCCCCCTATCATTATTTCCTGAAGGCCGCCTGCGCCGTTCAATATTTTCATCTTTGTTTTCTTCCCGCTCCTTGATTCCAGAACGGAAAGCGTCTTCTTGTCTATTATATATGTATCGGGCGTCACTTCTCCGGAAACGACCGAGTCTCCCTGTCCCCACGACGCTTCTATTACGATGCGGTCTGTTTCCCCTGTCACCGGATTGACAGTGAATCCTACCCCTGCCTGGGCAGAGTCAAGCTGCTTCTGCACTACGACAGACATAAGCACGTCGCGGCCGCTTATCCCCTTTGCCCTGCGGTAGGAAATGGCGCGAGAAGTGAATGCCGACGCCATGCATTTTTTTACCGCATCAAGCACGTTCCTTTCGCCGCTGACGTTCAGCAGGGTAAGCTGCTGGCCGGCAAAGCTTGCATCCTCAAGATCCTCGGCCGTTGCCGAGCTTCTGATGGCAACGGGCAAGTCTCGCGTCCCGTATTTTTCAGAAAGATCGCTATAGAATTCCAATATCTCTTTCTCCATGTCCGCAGGCATCTGCAATCCCTCTATCTGCCTGCGTACAGATGCCGCAGCTTCTTCTGGCTGCGATATGTCGCCGCTCTCGTCCAGCAATGCAGTGTAATCCGTGCCGTTTAGAAAGTGCGTGTAGGCTTCGGTAGTGACCGCGAATCCGCGGGGCACAGGCATGCCTGCCCTTATGATTTCCCCAAGATTCGCGGCCTTGCCGCCCACGGAAAGAATGTCGTTCCGCGAAACTTCTTCCAGCCCCTTTACAAAGTTCACAATCCCACCCCTCATATAGGCGCCAGCCGCGCCAGAATATTATGCAGGCAATTATATAAATAGTTTCATACTTTGTCATACTTTCTTGTTCGTTTCATTTTAAAAAGCCTGACGCAAAAACTACGCATGAGCCACGTATCGGCGCCCGGAAAGCTGATCATAGCGGGAGAATGGGCGGTGCTTGAGCCCGGCAACCCCTGCATAGTCGCGGCAGTCGACAGGCGGGTTCATGCCGAAGCCAGAAAGAGCGGCACGCTTGCCGTGGAACTGAAAGACTTTGGAATAAAGACATCGGGCTCGTTTGACAGCGGCAAAATCATGTGGGACTCCGACGATCCGAAGCTTGCGTTTGCCAAATCGTCGGTTGAAACGGTTATCAAATATACAGGCAGGCAGGAGCCTTTCAGGCTGATAACTTACGGCTCGGCTGACATGGAAGCCGGCGGAACAAAGCTCGGCTTTGGCTCATCGTCAGCAGCGACTGCCGCGATGGTCGGCGCCATGCTCCGCCACTTTGGCGAAGGAGAAAAATTCGAGAGCATGTCGTTTAAAATCTCGGCCATAGCGAGCTATGCCGCGCAGGGCAAGATGGGTTCCTGCTTTGACGTGGCGGCCGCGGTATATGGCGGCGTGATAACTTACGAAAGATTTGACCCAAGGTGGCTCGAAGCGCAGTTGCGAGGAGTGCAACTGCGGGACGTTGTCCTGAAGAAGTGGCCCGGGCTCAAGGTCAGGCGCCTCGGCATTCCGCGCAATTTGAGTCTGATCGTGGGCTACTCGGGCAAGCCGGCTTCCACGATTGAAATGATAAAGCAAATGAAAGAGTTCAAGCGGGACGACCCTGAAAATTACATAAGAATAATGGGTGACATATCCGTGACAGTGCAAAACATGATAAAGGCATGGGAAGTTTCTGATGCCGACAATATAATATTACTTGCCAACAAGAACGAAAGCCTGCTGCGCGAACTTACTGGCCTTTCCGGCATAGGAATAGAAACCAAGGAGCTTATGCGCCTCTCTGCTCTGGCCGAAGACGAGGATGCCGGCGGCAAGCTTTCCGGCGCAGGCGGCGGGGACTGCGCGATAGCGCTGTGCTTCTCAGATGACGCGGCGCAAAGAGTCAGGAAAGCATGGGAATCAAAGGGTTTCCAGATAGTTGGCGTCAACATAGATAGCGAAGGGATACGCGAAGAATAATGGCAGATTGTAATAAGCAGGTTTGCCTAATATCGGAACTTTCCCAACTGAACATACTATGGCAAATGACCGAAGTATTCGGGTAAAATTCTGCGTTTGCTGTATGGAAATGGCATTGGAATGCCTAAAAACTAGTGTCATCTGCTATATAATATTCCAGAATTAATGTTCTTTACTATAAGCTTTTATCATTTCGCCCTAATTTGCTTGAATGGAGAGCGAAACCCTCATTCTCGTGGATGACAAGGACAACGAGATAGGGAACGACAGCAAGACGAATTGCCATTACCGCGAGCCGAAGCTTCACAGGGCGCTTTCAGTCTTCGTATTCAATGCCGCCGGCGACATGCTCATAACGCAGCGGAGCGCGGCAAAGAAAACGTGGCCGCTGCACTGGAGCAACGCCTGCTGTAGCCACCCTAGGAAAGGCGAGGTCACGGACGCAGCGGCAGCGCGCAGGACAAAGGAAGAATTAGGCATAAGCTGCAGCCTGAAATTTCTTTTCAAGTTCCAGTACGCCGCCCGCTACAGCAACGAATGGGGCGAAAAGGAGTTGGACTGGGTTTACGCTGGAAGGCACGATGGCCCGATCAAGCCGGACCCCGGCGAGATAACGGCATGGAAGTTTGTTTCTGCACGGGACCTGAAAAATGACATGAAGAAAAATCCCGGCAATTATACCCCGTGGTTCAAGCTTTGCGCCGAAAAAGTAATTGAGCGCATGCGAGGCTTCTGAATGCAGGAAGGCGTGTTCTTCGTTAACAACCGCGGCGAAAAGCTCTCAGGCACCGTTCACGGCAAAGGCGCCAAGGCCGTGATATTATGCCACGGCTTCAGAAGCTCGAAAGAAAACAATGCGGCATGGGCGGAAAAGCTTTCGGACAGTTTTGCGGTTCTGCGTTTTGACTTCAGCGGCCACGGCGAAAGCGACGGCGAATTGAAGGACATAACCCTTACGCGCCTTCTTGCGGATATGAGCGCCGCGATAGGCTTCATGGCTTCCCGCGGAGCGAAGAGCATAGGCCTTGCAGGGCACAGCCTTGGGGGATCGCTTTCCATCCTTGCGTCAGCCCGCGCAAAGGCGATATGTTCAGTGGCCGGTGCAACGGACTTTTCCCGTCGAAGCTTGAACAGGTTCGGGCTGCTTAATTTTGATCAGGATGCAAAAGGGCATGATTTCTGCGAAGCACTGAGAAAAAGCAGGGTGCTTGCGCTTTTCATTCACGGCGACCGCGACGAAGTAGTGCCGCTATGGCACTCGGAAAAGGGCGTGGAAGCTGCTGCGCCCGGCAGCAGGCTGGAAATAATACGGGGAATGGATCATTCCTACCGGGAACATTATGATAAAATAGTTTCGCTCACAGAGGCGTGGTTCAAAGCGCATTTGGCCTAAGCGGCGCGCCTAGCCATTATCTTCTTCATCGTGGTCACTTCGCCGGCGAGCTTGTTCATGTTCTCCTTGCCCACGGTTATTTTCAGTTCCTTGATAGCGACTTTGTTTGCCGAAAAATCAGGGCCGAACTTGCCGCTGTGTTTCTCCATCAGTGCGTGCGCCGCCCTCTTCAAGTCCGTGGTCTTTATGCTGCCCATGTAGTCACCTTCATAGTTTTTTCGCAAAGGGTTAAATAGCTTGTTAAAGCCTAAATATCATGAAAAAGGCGTTTGTGTACCGTGCTCCGCCCGGAATTTTCGCTTTTGACGCAGCCGGCGGCCTTCTGGATTGCCGGTTTTTCTCAAAAGATCCGGCCGAGGCCGTTGAGGAATTTGAGAAAAGCCTGTCAATTGCCGTTGAAGGGTGCGAAACCGCTTCGGACGATGCCATGGGCAGGCGCCTTGCCAGAAAAATGTCGCTGGAAAAGGGGCGTTTTTCCTCGGACAGGGAATACACACAATTCGTTTCGGGATTCGCTGCGGTTCTTGCAGTTAAAAAACTGGAAGGCTCGGTAGGAAAGGACAAGATTCTACAGCAGAGCATGAACGCGCTGCTGGAACTGGAAGATGCGGAAAGCATGCTTGTTACGCGGCTGAAAGAGTGGTTCACGCTGCATTATCCGGAGGAGCGCTCGCAGGGCAGGGAGCTTGCGCGCAAAGTGGCCGAGCACGGAAAGCGGGAAAACTTCCCGGATTTTGCCGGTTCCACGGGGGTTGCCATGGACGCTACGGACGAAGCTGCATCAAGGAAATACGCGTCGCTTGCCCTTGCCGTTGTTGAGGCGAAGAAGGATGTTGAATCATACGTTAGGAGCCTTGCCGAAAAGGTGATGCCCACGACCTGCACCATAGTCAATCCGATGTTGGCGTCGCGCCTTCTTGCGCACGCAGGCTCGCTTGAGAGGCTGTCAAGGATGACGGCATCCAACATACAGCTCTTGGGCGCAGAAAAGGCCCTGTTTAGGCACATCAAGAGCCAGGGCAAGTCGCCTAAATACGGCATAATATTCATGGATCCAAGGCTGCAAGCCGCGCCGCCGGAGATGCGGGGCAAGGTTGCGCGGGCGATAGCCGCCAAGATAATGGTCGCGGTTAAAATAGATTTCTTTTCCCGCAGGAAGGACGAGACTCTGGCCAAGGCGCTTGAGAAGGAGCTGGGCGCATGAAGGCGGCATTTTTTGACATGGACGGCGTCCTTAGCCGCGGCCATTATATGTTCAAGATATGGAGATATTTTTACGGCCAAGGATTCATGTCGCGCGAGAACCTGAAGTCCCTGCTTTCCGTGGTCAACGCTTACCTCTTGCGGAAGATGGATTACCGCGACTTCACGAAGAGCACGATAGAGATAGCCGCGCACTGCGTCGCGGGCTGCGACAGGGAACGCATAAAGAATTCCATAGACGACTTTCTGGCGAAGAAAGGCCTTTCACTCTTTCCTTACAGCATGGAACTCGTCCAGCTTTTCAAGAGAAACGGCTACAGGACCATAATAATATCCGGCTCCACGACCGAGCTTTTGGAAGCCTATAACAAGCAGATAGGCGCCGACGAGGTTCACGGCACAGTGCTTGAAGTCAAGGACGGCGCGTTCACAGGAAACGTGGAACTGAACATGTCGTTCAAGGAGTCCAAGCAGAGCGCCATGGATTCAATGAAGGGCATAGACATGGAAAAATCCTTTGGGTTTGGCGACACGGACCAGGACTTGGCCATGCTCGAAAAAGTCGGGCATCCGGTGGCGCTGAATCCCACGAAGCCCCTGAAGAAGATGGCTGCCCAACGCGGCTGGGCCGTGCTTACGAAAAAGGACGACGTTGTGGCGCGGGTCGCTGAAATGATGGAGGCTCGCGCATGAACGAAATATTTCCAGGGGTATTCCGGGACGGAAAGAAATTATACACAGTGAACGCCGCGCTTGGCAGGAGGGTTTACGGCGAGAAGCTCGTCAAAAAAGACGTTGAGTACAGGGAATGGGCGCCCGAAAGAAGCAAGCTCGGCGCTGCCATAGCGAACCGCATGAAAATCATGCCCATCGGCATTCAAAGCTCAGTTTTGTATCTTGGCGCCTCCACAGGCACGACGGTTTCGCACGTCAGCGACATAGCATGCAACGGCATTGTGTATGCCGTAGAATTCGCCGAGCGCGTGTTCAGGCCTCTGCTTGACCTGCAGAAAGTCAGAAAGAACATCGCGCCGCTGCTTGCGGATGCGCGCAAGCCCGAGACTTACGGATGGGTTGAAGCGTGCGACGTGGTTTTCGCCGACGTGGCCCAGCCGGACGAAACGGAAATAGCGATAAGGAATGCCAAGACGTTCCTGAAGAAGGGCGGCTTCATCATGGTTTCAATCAAGTCCCAAAGCATAGACGTGACGAAGAATCCGAAGGACGTATATCGGGAACAGGCGACGAAGCTTGAAAAAGCCGGTTTCACCGTGGTCGAAACGGTGAACCTCGAGCCCTACGAAGACAAGCACGCGCTCATTGTGGCGAAGTATCCGTAATTCTATTTATTTACACCCGTCCATTTATCCGTATGAGACGCAACGTCATAATCATGGGCGCAGCCGGCCGCGACTTTCACAATTTCAACGTATTCTTCCGCAACAACCGCGCATACGACATAGTCGCTTTCACCGCCACCCAGATTCCCGGCATAGCGGGCAGGAAATATCCACAGTCGCTTGCCGGCAGCCTTTATCCACGCGGAATACCCATATTCCCGGAAGAAACGCTTGCAGCTCTGATTAAAAAATTCCGCGTTGACGAAGTCGTTTTCGCCTATTCTGACGTATGGCACGAAGACGTCATGCACAAGGCGTCGCTTGCGCTTGCAGCAGGTGCAGACTTCATCCTTCTCGGGCCAAACTCTACGATGCTGCGTTCTACCAAGCATGTAATCAGCGTCTGCGCGGTGCGCACCGGCGCAGGCAAGAGCCAGACTACGAGAGCGGTGGCCAAAATCCTGCAATCAAAAGGCAAGCGCGTAGTTGTGATACGCCACCACATGCCTTACGGCGACCTTGCGAAGCAGGCCGTCCAGAGATTTTCATCATACGAAGATCTGAAAAGCCAGAACACGACAATAGAAGAGCGGGAAGAGTACGAGCCGCACATAGAGGCCGGCACCGTGGTTTACGCCGGCGTTGACTAT
>DATDTL010000047.1:0-6294 GCA_035290885.1 archaeon | reverse complement strand
TCTATTCCCATTTTCACAACCTCCGAATTTTATTTTCATAGCTTTCGCTAACATGACATAGAGGCCCGCATATTCGCGGGCCTATTTAAACTTGAAGAAGAGCCCTGCAGGTAAAGGGTTCAATTTTATGTAAATAAGGCTAGAAGAGATTGCCTTTCCGGTTATTGTATAAATTGGGACATACCAATCCTGCTATTTCTATACGGGAAAGATATTTAAACGCCGTTTTCCGCCGCGCGAGTAATTTCATGGCTTATAAACGTTTCGGGCAAGCTTGTGAAATGGCAGATCATTATACAGCCAGATACGCCTCATTATTTAATGATGGAAACAAGCCGAACGCACGGCCGGGAACAATAGAGGCGGCCGGTACGCTGGAGACATATCCAGCAGAGTTGCGAAGAGCAGATTTGAGATTGTCCGGATACCCTCAGGGCATGCCCATATTAGCGGTAAGTTTTTATTACAACGGAGAGTCGAGACGCGAGGTAATATTTTTTGATCCGTCCTCCGCTCCCAGCGTGTTGCAGGATTTTGGCGTTCAAGCACTCGGAGATTTGGCGTCAATGCGGGTCCTCGTTCTGGAACAATACGGAAACGTGGTAGGAATAAAAAAGTCAGGCGCAGACAATTCCGGCAACCTTCCTAACGGCGTTTCACGGTACGCATCAGGCAAGCCGCCGATAACACGGTAACCAAGATTCGGCTCAGGCATTTAAGAATAGCGCCATAATAATCCTCTTATGGTGCCTGAGAAGGAAACGCTGCTTGACAGGATCGAGGAGATAGCGAAGAACCGCGGGTTCTTCTGGCCGTCGCAGGAGATTTACGGCGGAGTTTCCGGCTTCTACGATTACGGCCCGCTCGGCACGCTTCTCAAGAAGCACATACAGGATGCGATATTTGACCACTACGTGATGCAGGAAGGGTGCCTGTCTGTGGAGGCGCCGGTGCTTACGTCCATAAGCCCGTGGATAGCTTCCGGCCACGTGGAGAGCTTTGCCGACCGCACCACGGAATGCGAGAAGTGCGGCGAACCCTATCGCGCTGACCACATAATTAAAGAGAAGACCGGAAAGAGTGCTGAGGGCAATACCATGGCGGAGATGGACGCTATGATAAAAGAGAATAACATAAGATGCCCGAAGTGCAAAGGCGCGTTGGGCAGGGTTTACGATTACAACATGATGTTCAAGACGTTCATCGGCCCGGGCAAAAACAAGATTGAGGGCGCGCTTCGCCCGGAAACGGCGCAGACAACTTACATGCCGTTCCGCAGGCTTTATGAAATCGCGCGCCGCAAGATTCCTTTTGGCGTCATCCAGATAGGCAAAAGCTTCCGCAACGAGATTTCGCCACGAAAATCCATCATCCGCCAGCGCGAGTTCACGCAGGCCGAGATACAGTTCTTCATCGCGCCAAGCACAATTGAATGGAAGGGCTTTGACGAAATCGCACCGATGGAAGCAGATGCGCTTGTCAAAGGCTCGGAAAAAGCCGTTAGGATGAAATTCTCGGAGCTTGTGGTAAAGAAGCGGGTGAAACAGCCTATAGCGTATTTCCTTGCGCAATCCATTATGCTTTTTAGAAAGATGGGAATGGACATGAAGAAACTGCGATTGCGCCAGCATAGGGACGACGAAAGAAGCTTCTATTCCTCGGATACGTGGGACATTGAGTTCCTGTCAGACAAATACGGCGTCGTGGAGCTTGTGGGAATAGCCGACCGCACGGATTATGACCTGAAGCGCCACCAGCAGCAGAGCAAGCAGAGCATGGAAGTATCCGGCGAAGCCGGAAAGTTTATCCCTAACGTCATAGAAGTGGCATATGGAATAGACAGACCCATGATATGCATAATGGAATCTGTGATGAAGGAAGAGAAGGAACGCCTTTTCTTTTCGTTCCCATCATCGATAGCGCCTTATCAAGTCGCGGTTTTCCCGCTCGTGCGCAAGGACGATCTACCCGTCAAGGCAAAGGAAATATTTGATATGCTGAGAAAACGGTATTACTGCGCTTACGACGAAACCGGTTCCATAGGCAGGATGTACTACCGCCAAGACGAAGCCGGAACGCCGCTGTGCATCACGGTTGATTACGACACTATGAAGGACGGCACGGTCACGATACGCGATAGGGATACGCAAAAGCAGGTGCGCGTCTCCGAGGGTTCGCTCATGGATGCCATACAGGGCATCTTTGACGGGACGCCCATGGAGAAATTCGGCAAGATCAGAAGCCCTTAAATTTTTTGTGGGATAGCCGTTTGATGGAATATGGGGAAATCAGGGCGGTCGACCCGATGATGATGAGGCTGCTCTCCGCAGGTTTTAGGAGAATGGCACTAACTGGAGAGGGAACGGCATCGTTTTACAGGGATGGCGGTCCTGACCGAGGCATGCAATATATATGGGGTAGGGCAACCAGCCGAAGAGGAAGGCACGGCGCCAGATACACATTTGTATATTGCGATACCGCGCGCAGGGTTACGATAAAATGCGGTAGGAAAGGAAATATTCTCAATGGCGGGAGCCTATATGCCCTTGAAATATACAATCAGATATTTGCGTGAATGCGTCATCCTTTTCTTGATTCGCCCGCCTTTTTGCCCTGAGTCCTGTCCCTGTTGTATTTCTTCAGCAGTTCCTTCTCCAGCGTGTCAGTCAGGTCTTGCGCCACAGAAGCCAGATCTCCCCATCCCCATTTGTGGGCAACGAAAAGACCTTTTGGTGTCGAAATGCGGGCGCGCATTGAGTATTTCTTCTTGTCGCCCGTGCCATTGTGCGTTTCCACGTAGATGTTCATCGTTCCGGCGGCAGGATCAAGCTTCATGATGCGCTGGGAACACTCGGTCAGTATTTTGTTCACTTTGGCCTCGGTTATGAGGTCTTCGTTGAGATGGGTGACCTGAACGGGTACGCCTTCCTCATTTTGGTGCAGGAGCGTTTCCAACACATCCTTTGGCGTGACCATATATACGGTTCCCATGTCGTATGCAACTACATGCTCGCTGCTTTTGAGCAACGCCGCGACCTTGGAAACTTTTTCTTTTTTGTTTATCATCACAGCAGGCTTCATGACGGCTCCTGCGGGAATCTTGTACACAGGCATCTTGTCTTTGTTGCCGGAGTCCGTGCCCTGCGCGCGGAATCTCTCCTTCCCTTTCATGTAGATGTCTATGAGGTCCAGCGTGCCTATCACGCCAGCGACCGCGCCCTTGTCCACTATCGGAACGCGCGAAACGTTATTGTAACGCATGATGTGCTCTATTTTTCCGAGATCGTCGGAAGGAGCCGCATACTCGCTCTTTGTCAGTACGTCCTCAATCGGCTCGCTGCTCGTCACAAGGCCAAGCAGGTCGGTTTCAGACAGCAAGCCCAGAACTTCGTTGTCTTCCGCTACAGGCAGTGCCTTGCCGCCGTTCTTCAGCAGCGCCTTAAGCGCATCGTCAGCGTCAACATCAGGCAAAATGGAAGCCGTGCTGGTCATCACGGTCTTGGCCTTGGCCGAGCCGGGATCCAAATCCCTTGAAAGTATGTTTCTGAGTTCAACCATTCCGGCAAGTATGCCGTTGTCTATCACCGGCATCTGGTGTATGCGGTTTTGCTTCATTTTTCCCATGACCTGCGAGAGCGGGGTATCCGCAGTGCAGGAAACGATATTTGTTGTCATGATGTCAGAAACTTTCATTATTATCACCGAAACATATAATGCAGTTGAGAATTAAATACCCATCACGGCTTGTGCCTGAGCACCTGATAATATGTGCAGTCGCCTTCGTTGTCCACGACCGCCCATAGCATCTTCGCGCGTATGTTGTGCGCAAGGCGCACTGCCCGCGAAAGCTCCTGAAACGAGCAGTTATAGTCTTCGGAAACCGAAAACACTATCCACTTTGTGTGCTCCTTTGCGCTTTTTGGCCCCTTCTTGAGCTGAACGCCTCTTTCGTAAACGCGAAAATCGCAGCCGAACTTGAAGCCCGTGCGCACGAGCAGGCCGCGCTCGCGAAGGTCTTCATAGACACGGTACCTTTCCGGCATCCTGCTATCCAGCGAGCATGCATGCTTGTAAAGTACGTCAAACTCCATGGGAGAACCCTTATCGGTAAGCCGTATCCGCCCCCTTTTCAGCAAAAGCAGCGATTCTATGAGTGCGAGTTCAAGCCGGTTTTCCATGGGCTTTCCGTAATAGCCGGGTTCATAAAGCGGCTCCCATCCTTTCCAGACGACCACCTTGTCGTCATGCAACTCGGCATCCACCGCCTCCTTGAGAGGCGCCTCCACTATGCCTGGGGACGGCAGTTCCTCCTCGGATTCAGCGTCCTGTTGCTCTTCATGTTTTTTCTTTTTGCCCATCGCTATCACAAAAATATACGGCCTATGTCCAAAGATACTTTGAACGTTGTAATGCCTTTGGGCCACAAGGACAATAATATGTTCAATAATTTTTGTCCTTTAGTATTTATCTTCCGGAAAGCTTTATAATCCTAATAATCAGTGACGCCTGTGGCGCAGTTTACAGTATAGTTGTTGGAGCCGCATGTTATGGCGTTGTCGATTATGCCCCAGCCTACTGTTCTGGAGTTGATGACGTCCAGCGCGCTGCAGCACGACGATCTTGCGGAGCTTCTGGCAAGGCCGTCGTATGCCAATTTTCTCTCTTCGGATTCATTTGCTATGTAATCCACTGTAGCCGTAAGCCCTTCTTTATCCGTGTTGCAAGAGCTTAGAAGTCCGCCAAGCTCGTCAGACCGCGTCTTGAACGTGTCCTTTTCCGTTGTGCAGGAAGAAAGCTCTTTGCTTCTGGCATTCAGGTTGGTATTGCATGTTTCAAAACTGCTCTTGGTATTTCCAAGTTCCGTTTTGCACGTTTCATAGGAGGCAACGGTGTTTTGCAGCGTTGCGTTGGTCTCGCTAAGCCGCGCTTCAAGGTTGTTGGCGCGGGTCACATAGCCGGTTATGCTCTGGTTCAGGCTATAGAACAGGATTATCATCACAAGCGAAATGACTGCTATAGAAATCGTCTTCCCGTTCTCCTTCCAGAATTCGCCCAGCGCCGAGCGCATCACGGGCCTGAAGATATAATTTTTCTTGCGGGTAAACGGGAGTTTCATTGGCGGGACGTCCGCTTTTGCGTGGCTCTTCAGCGCTTCTATTCTATCCTTGATTCCGCCGGATCCGTCCATGCATTATATTTGTGCCGCCTGCTTATAAAAGGTTGGGCATAGAATCCGAAGCTTCGGGAGGGCTTTCGCGTCGCTTGATGGGAACGGAGGGATTTGAACCCCCGACAGCACGAGCTTCAGTCGTGTGCTCTCCCAGGCTTTGCCGTCTATAAGACCGCATCTTATAAACTTGAGCTACGTTCCCTATTTACGCCCTCGCGCGGGCTCGAACCGCGGACCTTCTGGTTAACAGCCTCGCCTTCCGGCAAATCTTTGCGCGGAATCAGACGCTCTACCTGCTGAGCTACAAGGGCTTAACTAAATCTGTTAGGAGCTATACTTTAATAAGTTTAAAATGGCGGTTGGAAAACGAAAAGCGCAATCAGTCAATGAAATCCTTCTTCTTGAGCTTGTCGGGAAGGTATTCCTCAGACATGAATTTCAGCCCGCGGTGCGACAGCGCCTCTATCTCGGCCTTGACGCCCTTCTCTATCATGAGGTTTATTTCCTTGACCCATCGTGGGTTCTTGTTGAACCATTCGTATTGCAGAAGCTCTTTCGCGCGCTTTATGTCCACTTCCTTCGTCTTGATGATGGCCTTCTTCAAATCATAATTATAGATGTCGCTGACGGTAAGGCCGATGAACCTTGCTTCAGGCGTTGCTATGCGGTCCGAGACATGGGCAAGGCTTATGGAGCCGGACTTTATGACGGAGTATATGTAAAATCCGTAGCTGTCGCTGTCCGCGAACACGTATACGGGCAATTTATATTCGCGGTTCAATCGCTGTATAAGAAGCCTCGTTCCTCGCGACGGCTGGCCTCCGGTGCCTATCAATATGCATTTGTATTTCTGCCAGAACTTGTCCTCATGCAGGCGCTCGAATCCTGCGTTCTTCTCCACGACAAGCACGAACTGTGCATTCACGCTCTTGAACGTTATCTCATCAACGGTCGATGGGATGGACCATCCGCCGCTTCCAAGCTTGCCCCAGTTTATTTCGTCCCCCCTGTCCTCTATCACGACGTCGCCGGCGACTATGCCCTTTCTGTCTGTTGTCAGGTGCAGGTGTTCTCGCAGCGTGTCAAGAGCGACCTCAATATCAACTATCAGCGGGTCGGATTCG
>DATDTL010000046.1:0-7293 GCA_035290885.1 archaeon | reverse complement strand
GAGAGATACGTTTGCCAGCGCGTGGATGTCGCTGACCCAAGGACTCCGCCGAGCGGATCGTGCGCAACGACAGACCCGGCGCAGTGCGTGGGAGGCAGCCAGTATACTTGTGAGTCTGGGACGAGTAGCTTGTGCGCTGGCAGCAACAGCGATTACATGAGATATACAAATGATATGGCAGGATGTTTTCCGCGAACTGATGATGGCAGGTTTTTTCGAATTAATCCCGGGGTGAGCCAATCTCAAGCATCTGCATTATGCGCTGCCGGAGCGCATCTTTGTACTCCTGAAGAGTATCTTGCGAAGCCTGAAAGTAGGGGAACGGTTCCGAGCGACGACACTGATATAAAGTTTAGGCTTGCATTAGGGCCTATCGGCGAGAAATACGATGCATTTAAATGTAATGATGGAAGAACGTATTTTGCAAGAAGTGGCACTAATAAGGCATGTTTATTGGCAGAATATGGTACTGATAATTACATGACATCAGCAGATCCCCTCTGCTCAGGAATTACTGAGGCTCACATCGGCACGCTATTCTTCACTTCAAGCTCACTGTTTGGTTTTGGGGGGGCTGATTTTGCTGGGACGTGTGATGATGGTAATGGGAACAAAGGTATGGGTGCAATGTGCTGCGGCACCCGCGCTGCTGTCAACACATGGACGAGAGGCTCTTCGTGCCCGCTGCCTACGGAGCTGCATTGGGTGCATGTCGGCGCATGCGCTCCGGACTTTTCGATAGCGCACGACCCCAATCCGCTCGTCCTTGCGCCGGGTGAAATGGGGCTGACAGAGGTAAGCATAGCGCCTGCCAACGACTTCATGGCTAACGTCATGCTTTCAGGTGCATGGAGCGGCACTGTCCTCGGAGGAGGCGGAATAACGGAAGACGGAAAGAACTTTATGTATATCCCGGAGACGATAAATCCGGCGGGTGGCGGCATCGCCGTGGTATATGCGGGCAGCACAGCGTCTTTAGGCGATTATATATTGAGGACGATAGGAACTTCCGGAAGCCTTACAAGGATAGGAGACCTGACGGTCCGCGTTGCCGCGCCTACAGACTTTGCCGTCGTTTATCCGTCGCCCATACTGATAATAAAGAAGCGCCAGAAAGGCGATGCCGTGGCAATAACGCCGGTGGAAATAATACCGTCAAGCTTTGCGGAGCCTGTAACGCTTTCAGCCAGCTGGCTTGACA
The DNA here is from genome assembly GCA_035290885.1 of archaeon. GTDB lineage: Archaea > Aenigmatarchaeota > Aenigmatarchaeia > GW2011-AR5 > GW2011-AR5 > JACQID01. Next base: position 6,092 of record DATDTL010000046.1, on the reverse strand, counting down.
GTGCGCCTGCCGGCGTCACGTTCCTGTTCAATCCGGACGTGAACCCATTCAGCAGCGGCTCGCCAAGGCAATCGGATATGATTGTAACCGTTCCTTCAGTTGCTCCTGAGGGCGTGTATATACTGAGAACGGTAGGCACTGCAAGCGCTGGCGAGAGGGATACGTATCTTGCCGTGATAATAGAGCCTTCCGGCGTAGAGCCGTTCATAATAGGCCCGGACACGATAACGATCAACGGCATAAAATATGATTACGTTGAAAGAAAATTCGTGGATGTGTTAGGGCAATGGCAGAAGACGTGCACCGCGCCGGAAGGCTGCCCGGACTTCACAAGAGGCATGGCATCGGACTTCTTTGTCACGGCGACCGTTAACTCAATACCAGAAGCTGATTGCACTCCGGATGTCGGGTGCAGCGGAACCTATACTTTCGGCAGCAGGACGCTGCCTTTGTCGTGGAGCCCGTTCAGGAAAGCGTGGAAAGGCACTGTTGACACGCTGGATGCCGGGTTTCCACCGGGCGTTTGCGTTGACACGGAATTTGACCTCACCGCAAACTTTGTGACCGCCTCGCTTGCAAAGGAAAAAACGTTCAAAGTTCACGTCAACTGCGATCCCAAAGTCGTTGTCAGCCCGTATCAGGCGAGGGTTCCGGTAGGGCAAAAGAACGCTAAGATATTTGACGTCATGGTATACGACCCGGCAACGATAAGCGATGCCAGCCAATATTATGACATTGAGCTCGCCACGGACAGGTTCCCGGCCAAGAGGGAATTCCTCAGGCACTGGGTGTCCATGGAATGCGCTCCGGGCGAGTGCGGTCCTCTTGACATGAATTTAGACGACGTAAAAGCCGCAAAATTAGATAATATATTGGACTTTAGGAACCTAATTGAATTAAGAAAAGGCGAGAAAGGAGTGATATCCTCGGACGGGCTTTACCGAGGCAAGGTGCCGGCTTCGGATACTGCAAGAGGATTGTATACCACGTCCGTGCGGCTTAACGAAAACGGCGCCCAGATATCAGGCTCGTACGATTACGTCTTCCGCGCATCGCGCAATCCTACAACCGAAGGCAAGGGCACGCTGTCGGTATACGCCGAAGGCCTGAGCGAATTCTCGCTCCTGCAGGGCGCAGTAGCGCTGCTGGCAGGAACGTTCATCGCCGCAGCAAGCAGGCGATATAGAAAATAAAGAAGTCGGATAAAATCATGCCTTTGCTAATAGTGAAAGACGCCAATCTTGTATAAAATATTATGTCATCCACTATAGATGTATTTTATATAGCTTCAGTGACACTTAATTTGCAGGTGATTGACATTTCAGCCCCGTATAAGAGAGGTTACACGCATACGAAGTCTAAAGGACACGAGTCCAACGTGGAGTGCGGTTTCTGCGGACGTACCGTGCCCCGATGGAAAACTTTCGTGACGTACAAGGGCTTCCGAATAACCGACCCGGTACTGAGGCAGCAGATTGACAGGAGGGCAATGAGCATGTTTGAGAGGAAGATGTATGCGTGCCCTTCCTGCGCTAGGCACAGGGGAATAGTCAAAGTAGGTAGAAGCAGGACGTCCAGAAGCAGCTAGAGGTTCAGCCGATGGAAGTAAAGTCCCGTGCCAAGGTCATGGCGGAGATACTGAAAAAGCAGGGCAGCGGGCACGCTCCGGACAGCTACTTCAAGGAAAAACCGGTGCAGAATGAAAAATTCATGCTAAGGGGATATCTTTACAGGAAGCTGGTTCGGCCCGTCCAGCAGCTAAAGGCGCTCGGCAGGGCAGGGCAGTTCCTGAACCTGCAGCAAAGGGATGTGTCAACTTTCCCGAAATTTGCCATCTCTCCTTCCAAAAGCTTCTCGCACCTGATGCCAAAGGAATCGGTGAAGATGAAGAGCATGATGTATCCTCTTATCAGGCCCTACGCCTACGCGCACATAAAAGCCAACATTGCCGACGAAAGCCTGCTTTATACCGTAATAGAGCCCCAGCTCACGGAGAGGGAAAATGCGATTTTTGAGAAGCTGAAGGAAGGGCTGATGCAGATAATTGACATAAGCTTTGACGACATAAGCGAGCAGGAAAAGATGATGGATTATCTTGAGAAGAACGTCAGAAACCTGATAGAAGAATACGGGTTTGTGATCAGCGACAAGGAATACCTGAAGATAATGTATTTCATTTCCCGCGACTTTGTCGGGCTCAACGAGATAGAGCCGCTGCTCAACGACCCGTACATTGAGGACTTGGGCTGTGACGGGGTGAATATCCCACTCTATATCGTGCACCAGAGATACGGCTCCATAAAGACGAGCATAATATTCAAGGACGAGACGTATCTCAAGGACTTCGTGACGAAATTGGCCGAGAGGTGCGACAGGTATATAAGCTACGCCGAGCCGCTGCTGGACGGCACGTTGCCAAGCGGCTCCAGAGTGCAGGCGTCGCTTGCATCGGACGTCACGACAAGGGGGCCGACCTTCTCTATAAGAAAGTTTCGCGAGTCGCCGTTCACCCCGGCGGACATGATAAACTTCAACACTGCGTCCGTTGACATGCTGGCATACCTTTGGTTTGCCGTTGAGAACGGGTCAAACATACTGATTGCAGGAGGCGTTGCCACGGGCAAGACGTCGTTTCTGAACACCCTGTCAATGTTCATAGACGAGGAGGCCAAGATAGTGAGCATAGAGGACACAAGAGAGCTTACTCTGCCGCACCAGAATTGGATACCCGGGGTCGCGCGCGCAGGGTTTTCCGGCGCGAGCGTGGGCGAGATATCCATGTTTGACCTGCTCAAGGAAAGCTTCAGGCAGAACCCGGATTACCTCATAGTAGGCGAGATAAGAGGCAAGGAGGCCTACGTCATGTTTCAGGCAATGGCATCCGGCCACCCGTCAATAGCGACGATCCACGCAGGAAGCATGGACGATGTCATGAAGAGGCTCAGCACGGAGCCGATAAACATATCCCCCGGGCTTCTGGATGTTCTTGACCTTATCGTAGTCATGATACACGCGAGGGACAAGGGGAAATCCGCAAGGCGCGTGAAGGAGATTGCGGAGCTTGAAAGCGTGGACTCGGTCACGGGCAGGCCGCGGGTGACCAAATCCTTTGTCTGGCTGCCGTCCGAGGACAGTTTTGAATACAGGGGCAACTCGTGGATACTTCACAAGATATCCTCCGAAAAAGGCATTCCTATAAATTCCGTGCTTCGGGACATATCCAAGCGCAAGGTGCTTCTGAAATGGATGGCAGAGAGGAACGTGAACAACATGGAGGAAGCGTCCAGATATTTGCAGCTCTACAAACGCAATCCAGAGAAGCTTTCCGAGGTCATAGGTGAACGTTTTGATAAAGAGGATAAGAGCGGGAATCCCGGGGTTTGACAATCTTATAGCCAGTGGAATACCGGAAAAGGACCTCGTGCTCCTTAGCGGCACGTGCGGCGCCGGCAAGACGGTTTTCGGCCTTGGCTTCATATGCTCTGCAGCCGACAAAGAGCACGGCATTTACGTCAGTTTTGAGGAGGAGATCGCCCGGATAAAAAGCACGGCCGAGGCGTTCGGATGGGACGTGGACAGACTGGAAAAAACCAACAAGGTGAAATTTCTGAAGTACAACCCGTACCAGCTTGAGGACATAATAGAGGTAATAGAGAATAACATAAGGGAGATAGGAGCCACGAGGGTAGTCATAGACTCCATTTCCGCGATAGGCGTTTACGTCAAAGACGTTACCGAGCTGCGCAGGATGATACTTCAGGTAAGCGAGATGCTGAGGAAGAACAACTGCACGTCCATACTGATATCGGAAACCATAGCAGGCAAGAAGTCGCTTTCCCGCTTTGGCGTGGAGGAGTTCGTGGCTGACGGGGTCATACTGCTGCATAACATGCTCATAGGCGGGGAATACAGGCGGGGACTAAGCGTGTGGAAGATGCGGTCCACGGACCATTCCAGAAAAATCCACCCCTACAAGATAAATTCGGACGGCTTCACAGTCTATCCTGAAGACACGATATCCTTCAATCCTACGGCGTGAAGCGGCGTTGGCCTTAATTTTTCGGCTGTCGGTAGCTTGCGTTGGGGGCAATCGCGAACATCGCTGAATACCGAAATTAACGGCATCGGCTGCTGGAGGAAGTTTTTTTAACAGCCGGAATGATATATAGCCATGCAAGGAAAGGGTTTTGTCGGTGATAACGCCAACTTTCCGAATTTATGGCATGCTGCCGGCATTGTTAATATTGCACGGACGATTATGAGGTGACTGGATGTACAAGCCGCTCGTGAGGGATATGGGGCACGTGATAATAATGTACGCCCCGAAATTCTCGGATAACCTGCGTTCGGCTCTACAAAAGGCGGACGTGAAGGTGCTTTACGAGATATACATAGGCAGAATGGCATTCTTTTCGCTGGCGACTTTGTTTCTCGCGTTTATTTCGCTGACAGTCAATTCGGTGATTCTGGCCGGCGTTGGCATTATCGGGGCAATGATAGGTGCGCTGATCACGTCAATCGTCCTGTCTGCAGCCGTTGCGGTTGCGTTCTATTATTATCCGTACCAGATAATAGCCACCAAGAAAAATAATATTGAAGGGAACATGCCGTTTGCGGTCAACCATATGGCTGCTATAGCGTCGTCCGGCGTTCCGCCGTTCATACTGTTCAAGCTGATAGCCAACGTGCCGGAATACGGGCAGGTAACGAACGAGATGAAGAGGGTTGTCCGGAACATAGAGGTCTTCGGCATGGACATGGTGTCGGGCATAAAGAACGTCGCTGACAGGACGCCGTCGCAGGAATTCAGCCAGTTTCTTTACAGCGTTGTGTCCAACATAGAAACAGGAGGCGACATAAAGAGGTTCTTTGAGAACTATGCCAAGGAAACGATGGACAATTACAGGATCAAGAGGGACAAGTACATCAAGACGCTTTCCACTTACGCGGACTTCTACACCGCCGTGCTGATAGCAGCGCCGCTGTTCTTCATATCCATACTGTCAATAATGGCGATAATAGGAGGCAGCGTCCTTGGAATAGACATCGGGACCGCGATGAGCTTGGGCGTGTATATACTGATACCCACGCTTAACGTGCTGTTCCTGCTGTTCATAAACTATACCCAGCCCGTGATATGATGAGCATCAAATCGTTGTGGGACAGGCTGCGTTCCCAAGTAAGGGAAAAGCACAGCAAGAGGATAGACGTAGTTTCGGTCGGGCTCGTTTCCACGTTCATAGGGCTGCTCATAGAATACGCGAATTTCCAGCTTTTTGCAAATCACGGGCAGACGTTCGCGCTTGTGAGCTTTTTTGGCGTGCTCGTGATACTCGTCCCGCCGCTTGCCGTGAAATACCAGAGGTTTTCCGGCACCAAGAGCATGGAAGAGGACTTTCCCAAGTTTCTGAACGATGTGACGTCCAACCTAAAGTCCGGGATGACGCTTCCGCAGGCGCTCCGCGCGCTTCAATACGACAGCTACGGGAAGCTCGGCCCGTTCATAAAAGACATAAACGCCAAGATATCGTGGGGAGTTCCTTTCAACAAGGTCATGCTTGACTTCGCAAAGAAGAGCGGAAGCCCCAACCTTAGCAGGACCGTGAGGTCAATAATAGAGGCGCACAGGTCCGGCGGCACGATGGATACCGTGCTTCAGGCCGTTTCCGATTCGCTTTACCAGCTCGAGAGGATAAAGAAGGAGCGTTCGTCGTCGGTTTATTCGCAAATGCTGAACGGCTACATGATATACTTCATATTCCTTTCGGTGATGATAGGAATGTCGCGGTTTTTACTGCCTACGTTCAGTTTCGGCGAAAATCAGACAGGCTTTGCCGAGACGCTGCCTGCCATATTCAGGGACATAGTGCTTATACAGGGCGTGTTTGCAGGGCTTACCATCGGCAAGATGTCAGAGGGCCGGATGATTGCTGGCGTGAAGCACGCCATAGTCCTGGCTGTCGTGGGATTCACAGTAGTTGTGCTCGCCGGTTAATAAAATCTTTTTAGCTCCCGCCCATCATATATAATCGGTATAATGAGATCATATTTTGCAGCTTTGATGCCGGTAGCGGTATTTTTAGTATTTTCAG
>DATDTL010000045.1:0-20175 GCA_035290885.1 archaeon | reverse complement strand
GTTTCCTTCTATCTTCGATTTCTTTACAACGACGTCCATGCATTGCACCAAATGCGGGGGGCAGGGTTTGAACCTGCGAAGGCACTAAGCCACAGGATTTCTTCACGCTCTTAAGTCCTGCCCCTTTGGCCGCTCGGGAACCCCCGCTTATTTGTTAATTGGATATTATTGATTTAAATGATGCAAGTAACAAAGGTGCAATTCCCGGATGATGCATTTTTCGGATTTTAGCGCGAGGAGTTTAAGAATAGTAATCTTTATATATTCATTACGGTTGAGTAATATATATGAAAATGTCGATTAGTAAATTAAATCCTTTGAGAAGAGGTAGGGAAACGCCTACCATGCGCAATGGATTGACCTATACGCCGGATTCGGATCCAAATAGGCCGTTGTACCTTCTCGATGAAGTAAATGGTTTGCTGCCGTATGGCGCGCGAATATTGGGTAATTGCACCGCTCCAGAATTACTGCAAGCATATAACGCTAATGCCGAGACGCCCTTGGAAAGGCCTGTGATGGGCGATGATGGCAATATAATAACGCCCTTGACATACGACAAGCTGATAGCCGTGCGTGCATACTCCAAGCCGGAAGATATAGTTATCCGTGACGGGAAGCTTATGCCATCGCCCATAATGCCAACTATACATTTCAGTCTTAATCATTTGGTTAACGGCGGAAACTTTTGGAATCTGGAGAATGCCCGAGCAGTGCTTTTAGTGCCTTTTAGCCCCCTCGTGAAAAGAAATAAATCCAGATTTTATGGCGGCTTGCCCAATGATGTTTTTTTCGTGGGGCCTATGGAGATATCTGGCACAGGCTATTCTGTGGTGGAACGCCCGAGAAACGCTGGTTATTTTGCAGAAAAAATCCAGGAATACGTCAATAAAATCAGGTCAGCCAGCCAGGAAGGATTGACACCGGGCATCAACAGAGAGTTTGTGCATGGAGATGGTGATCTAGATGATTCTTCTCTACAGGAAATTAGCGAGAATTGGAGCTATGTAGATGTTGTTGAAAATGCTATAAGGGCGAAGGGATTTGGTGTAGAGATGTCTGACTATGAGAGTCGAGATGGAGAAGAGTTTTTTATGGAGGCTTAAGACCCCTCTTTCTAAGAGACCATTACGGCGTTTTTCGACATCAGGATACAATATTTTTTGGCAACGGTAAATATGGTAATAAAATTTCACCCGAGGAAAAGATGCGATATTACGATTCATGGATCAAGGCGTTTGAAAAGAAAAGGGCAGATTTTTTCGTTTCAACATTGGATAATATAACAAGATGTGAACAGGATAGAAAGGCATTTGGCACGGTAAAGGATACAGAGGCCGCGCGCATTAAGTACTTACGAGAATTAAACCACTATGTGCTTGGAAAGTGGGATAATGCAATAGAGGAATGGCGGGAATATTATCAGCAAGTGCTGAAACTTGATGCGCAAAAATCTGCATCATTGCAGAAAGAATAGATATTACTTTATTGCTTTCTTGGCTTCCTTCATGAATTCTTCGGCGCTTTGTTCTATGTGCTCAAGTGCCATGTCAAGAAGCTTCGGAGCTTCTATGCCGCATGCAGTTTCAACGCTGAAGACAAAGGAAGTTTCGTCAGGCTTGGATTCGTTGCCTTCCACGAACTTCAGGCATTGCACGCAGCCGTCCATGGCTGCGAGCTTCACGTTCGCGCCTTTCTTCTCAAGAGTATGCGCTTCACAGGGCTTGGATTTGCCTTCTGTTTTGACGGAATAAACGTTCTGGTAGCCGGCTATAGCAGCTTGGTTTCTTGCGTTCTTCCTGCCAAAGCCAAGGCGTGCAGTGGCCTCGAATTTCAGCTTCTGACCTTCAAGAAGCTCCACTATAGGAATATCAGGGTCTGAAGGCTTTACTGTCGGGTCGGTGCTTTTCATGTCGCCCGCCTTCACGGTGCACGGTCCTTCCTTCTCGGCGACGAGCACCATTTGGCAGCGGCTGCATCCTTCGTCATTGCACTTGCAATCCGAAGCCATGTTATACATCTTGGAATCAAACGTCAGGGGTATAAGACAGAGCCTTCGGACAAGCGCCTCGTCGAAAAGGCCGGAGTTGTTGTTCTCAACGTCGGCTTCCTCTATGGAAAGTACGGGTATGCCGCCGATAAGCGTTCTCCTTATTGCGTTGGCCATTCCGATGTCAGAGTCGGAAAGCACGAATCTAATTGACGCAGGCGATTTTTCGAGAATCTTGAGTTCCATTATTATCACTTTTCCGATTATACTCTTCTTCCCCTGCGGCCGCCCTTCTTCCTCATGCTGTCATGAGGCATCGGCGTCACGTCTTCTATGGAAGATATTCTAAAGCCGCTTCGAGCCAATGCCCTTATCGCAGGCTGGGCTCCCTGTCCGGGTATCTTGGACTTGATGCCGCCGGGCGCCCTTATCCTGATGTGAAGGTTGGTCACGCCCTGCGCGTGGGCTTTTTCAGCCACTTTCCTCACGGCCTTCATGGCGGTGAAGGCCTTGCCCTTGTTCATGTCCTTGTCGGAAACTTGGCCGCCGGAGGATATTCCTATAGTCTCGGCGCCGGTGATGTCCGTGATATGGATTATAGTATTGTTCATGGATGAAAATATGCTGGCTATCGCAAATTTCTGCTTCATAATCATTCACCTGTTTTCTCTGGGGCAACTTCTTTGGCCGCGCCCGCGGCTATCATCTTCGCCGATATGGAAGCATCCAGCTTTATGGAAGCTTCTTCGCCGGCTGGCACGAGATAGCTTGGCCATTTTGTCTTCCTCTCGCCTATCATCACGTGGCCGTGGACTATAAGCTGCCTTGAGTGCTTCATGGTGTTTGCGAGGCCTTTTCTTGTTATAACGGACTGTAATCTCCTGTCAAGTATCTGCTCAAGGGATATGCCCAGCACCTCGTCAAGAGTCTTGATGGATATGCCGAGTATGCCGACCTTCGCGAAGAGTTCCTGCTCCTTGACCTTGTCCGGAGCGGCTTGCAGGCTCCTTGCACGTCTCCTCAGGTTTCTAAGTATGCTTTCGGCCCGCCAGAGCTCCTTCTTTCTCCTAAGGCCATAAGACGTGAGTATTCCTTTCTCCTTTTCAATCCTCTCCTTGTCAAAGGGCTTGACAGGAGTTGCGTATTTTCTTGTATGCTGCTTAGGGTGTCCCATGAATCATCACTTCTTTGCAGGCGCAGCTGCTGGCGCCGCGGCTTCGGCCTTCTTTGGCGCGGACTTCTCCTTCACCGCCTTCTTGCTGACGCCGACGCTGGTGTTGGTCCTGAATGAATTGCGCGTGCGCTGCCCCCTCACGGGCTGGCCAAGCTCGTGCCTCGCGCCCTTGTAACATTTTATTCGTTTCATGAGGTTTATGTCCTCCCTCTTGGAGAAGTCCAGCGCTATTTTAGTGAGATGGATATCCCTGCCGGTTTCCATGTCCTTTCTCCTGTTCAAAAGAAACGCCGGGACAGCAGGGTTTGCTATAGCGTTCTGAAGGCTCTTGAGTTCGTCTGCAGACAGTTCGCCTATCTTCCTGCCTTCGCCTATTCCGGCCTTCATGCAGGAAATTCTGGAGAACGTGAATCCGACCCCTCTTATTCTTCTCAGTGCCTTCGCGGTTTTTATGGTGCCGTCTATGTCGGTATCCATGAACCTTACGATTTTCCTGAGTTCCGCCATCAATTCACCGTGAAATATTCTTTATAGCTGTAATCTTTAACGTTTAAAGCGTTTCGACCTATGCGGGAGTCGCCCACTTGAAATTCCTCGGGTCGCGGCCGAGCTTGAACATGTTCTTTTCGCACTTTTGGGAGTCAAAGGAAAACAGCTTTCCGTTCTTGTCAACGAAGACAAGCCCTGTGCCCTCCTCCACTTCCTTGGAACAAAAAGAACATTTCATAGCTTACCGCCTTCCGAAGGAGTCGGAGGATTCCATTTCCGTTTCCTTCAGCATGAGTATGTCGCCTATCGTGACCGGCCCCATCACGTTTCTTGTGAGAACCTTGCCCTTGTCGCGGCCGTCGGTCAATATGCACTTAACAACGGCGAGGCCCTTGGCTCCGGATCTCCTTATGATATTGATGACCTCGGCGGGCGTTGCGTCTGACATTTTATTCACTTTAGTATTGAACCAAGCTTTGATTTGGTCTCGCCTGCGTCAAGTACCGCAACGGATACCGTTGGCACCTGAAGCCCGGCTGCCCTGCCAAGCTCGGATTTCGTGGGCACTTTCACAAGCGTTATCTTTTTTTCGTCGCAAAGCGGCTGCAGGTGCATCACAATTTCCGGAGGCGAAACGTCTTCGGCAACGACAACAAGTTTGGCAAGCCCCCTTTCAACCGCCTTTGTCGTCTCGTTGACGCCCTTCTTTATTTTGCCCGTTTCGCGGGAGGCTTCTATTATTTCAAAAATTTCTTCTGGTTTGGTCATTGGCAATGCACCTCGCTTTTTAACTCTCTTTATTACGAGGGAAAATGTCTTAAAGGGTTATTGGGCCGAAAGATACCGCTAATTTTTTTGTGCGTGGCACGATATTCACGCCATATACCTATTAGGAAGCGTGCCAAGGGAGAAAGGTTACCCCCTATGCAGAAAATTGTTCTGTTGTAAATATAACGTAAATACGGAAGGGGAACGGATGAGTGAAAAAAAGGAGGGGCGGATCAGATACAAGGCAAAGTTTCAGGGCTTTGAAATAGACGCGTTTAGGAATGCAAATACAGGCGAAGAATTCTACGACCCGAAACAGGCCGAAAGAATATTGGTTTTCAACAAGCTTAGGAACAAGATGTTTAGGACTACGGCAGGCCAGATACAGAATAATATTATATGGCTGCGCGTAGAAGTCAGCAAGGCTGTTGGCATAAAGAAAGGCGAAGAGGTCAAAATTAAGATTGAAGACACGCATAAAATAAGCATAGAAGTCTGAGGGCCGTCGCTCGTTGGGATGCCGTTTGGCGGGCGATCCAAAGATAGCATTTAATACGTTTGCTCCAATTAAATCCCATGCAAACCAGCAGGTTTCTGAAAGTGAAGTGCGCAAAATGCAAGAACGAGCAGATAACGTACAGCAAGGCGTCCACGGTTGTGGCGTGTCTTGTGTGCGGCGAGCAGCTCGTGCAGCCTGCAGGCGGTAATGCAAGGATTCTGACACAGGCCGAGGAGCTCTGAAAGAATGGCGAAGAAAAGAGGGTTCCCGATGCAGGGGGAGCTCGTCATTTGCGTTGTTAAAAGGCTGAACCCTAATTCTGCCGATGTTTTTCTTGAAGAATACGGAAAAGAGGGAATGGTGCACATCTCGGAAATAGTCACGGGATGGGTAAGGAGCATCAAGGATCACATAAAGATCGGCCAGACCGGCGTCGCGAAAGTCATGCGGGTCAACGAGAGCGAGGGTTATATCGCGCTTTCGCTAAAGCGCGTTGACAGCCGGCAGGAAAAGGAAAAGATGAAGGAATACAACCTTGACAAGAAGGCCGAGAAGATGCTGGGCATGGCTGCCGAGAAGATGAAGAAGACACTGGATCAGGCGTACGCTGAAGTCGGCTTCACGCTGCAGGAAAGCTTTGGCTCGCTTTTCAAGGCGTTCAAGAAGGCGGCATCCGGCGGGGACGCGCTGAAGTCGCGCGGCATACCGGAGGAATGGGCGAGCGTCATAGCGGAAGTCGCGGCGAAGAACATAGAGCAGAAGGAGTTTGCGTTCAAAGCCGATTTGACTCTGAGGAGCTACGAAGGCGACGGGCTGGAAGCGATAAAGGAATTGCTGGGAAACGCCGAGAAGGCGGGGGTGGAAGTTCACTATATATCGGCCCCCCGATACATGCTTAAATTTAGGACAAAGGACGCGAAGAAAGGGGAGCGCCAGTTCCAAGAGATACTGGACACGCTGGAATCAAAGTCAAAAAAAGTGGAGAGCAGCGCGAAAATAACGGAGTGAGTTCATGCTAAAATGCTCAACGTGCGGCCGTTACGTTCTTGCGGAATGTGGATGCGGCGGGAAAGCCATCCACGCAGAGCCGCCGAAATTCTCGGCTGCGGACAAGTACGGGAGGTACAGGAGGATGGCAAAGGTTTTAATTACAGCAAAAACAATAATGATGCAGTGATTTGATGAAATCTTACATAAAAATTATAGAGAAGCCCAAGCTTAGGAAGCCCGTCATGGTGGCGGGCATGCCTGGGGTCGGGAACGTCGGCAGGGTCGCTGCCGGATACATGGTGGCCGAACTGAAGATGAAGAAGATGGCGGAACTTTATTCGCCGCATTTCCTGCATCTTGTGGTGTTGGAGGAGGGGGACACACTTAGGATGCTCAGGTGCGAATTTTATTATATAAAAGGAAAGAAGAATGACATTGTGGTGCTTACAGGCGACACGCAGAGCGTGACGACCGAGGGCCATTACGAGTTCTGCGAGAGCGTGCTAGAGTATGCGAAAAAGATCGGAGTCAAGGATGTCATAACCATAGGCGGCTTTTCCGACGGGAAAACGCCCGAAGACCCGCGCGTCATAGGCGCGGCGGACAGCAAGGCCACCAGAAAAAAATACGATAAATACAAGATAGATTTCGGCAAGGACCATCCGGTTGGCACGATAGTGGGCGCGTCCGGCATGCTTGCAGGAATGGCCGAAAGGTACGGAATGTCGGGCCTTGTGCTCATGGGCGAGACCATGGGAATGCCGTTCATAATGGACCCGAAGGCCGCGGACAGGACGCTTCATTCGTTGATACGTATTCTGGGAATAAACCTGGATCTCGGCAAGCTCGAGAACACCGTCAAGGAGATGGAAGAAAGGCTTAAGAAGACAGAGGAAATACATAAGAATCTGCTGAGGGACATGACGAAGTCCAAGGACGACGTCCGTTACATAGGATGAAGCGGAGTTGCGCTTCCGAGGGTGGTAAGAATGTTTGAATATCTAGGTTTCACAAGATTTGAGATCACACGAATAGTTTCCGCAAGGACTCTCCAGCTTTCCATGGGCGCGCCGCCGCTGGTCAAGACGGAGTCGCTCTTGCCGCAGGAAATAGCGATGAAGGAGTTTGGGATGAATATTCTTCCCATAACGGTCAAGAGGCTCATGCCCGGGAAGGGCGAGTAGCTGAAGAAGTTTTAAAAGGTTTTTTAATGGAAATTGATGCTGATAATATGCCCAAGTCCAAGGAGAAGCTTATAGTGCCAAGGGAAGTGTACCTTTCCGCCGGAGTGCACATAGGCATGACGACCAAGACCGCGGACATGAAGAAATTCATATACAAGGTGAGGCCGTCCGGGCTTGCCGTGCTGAACGTCGGCATGCTGGACAAAAGGATAGGAATAATAACCAACCTGCTCGCCAAGAAGCCCAAGATACTCGTGGTTTCAAAGAAGGAGAGCAGCTCAGACGCCGTGAACAAGTTCGCGGAAGCTGTCGGGGCGAAGGCAATAACCGGCAGGTTCATGCCGGGCACTTTGACAAACCCGCACTCCAAGGATTTCTACGAGCCGGATGTGCTCATGATCACGGATCCCATGGAAGACAAGCAAGCCATGACAGAGGCCCTGCAGATGCGCATCCCGATAATCGGGCTCGCCGATACCTTCAACGAAACGTCCTACATTGATTTTGTGCTGCCATGCAACAACAAGGGCAAGAAGTCGCTTGCCCTCATATTCTGGCTCATGGCGAAGACCATAAAGGAAAAGCGCGGCGAAGCGTTTGGCCTGAAGATGGAAGACTTCGGTTACGAGACGGACGCCGTGAGGCCCGTTGCAAGGGAAGAAGGCGCGGAAGCCGAGCAGGAAGAAGCGGAAAAGGAAGCTTAGTTTTTCTGTCAGAAAATATTTTCAAAATCATTCGTGTCCCGTTTAAGGGCATTTTCATAGATTCCGGCAATTCCGTCTATGATGCCAATCAGGCTGCGCAAAACTTCTTCGCGGGCTTGGGGTGCCATCCACTCCGCGAGTTTGCCGTTTTCAGATATTTTTGCATTCGCAAAAAATAAGCATTCCACCGGCAAGTTCGGCCATTCGTTGGAGGTTTCCAGATACGATGCGAGAAGTCCTGCGGGCAGGCCTATAAAATAACCCGGTCGCCTTTGCATTTCTTCCATGCAGGTCTTTGCTTCCAGCACTCTGCGGTAAAGATGAAAAGCATTGTCGGGATTGGAAAGCTCGTGAACGTTGGCATAATTTGCAATCCCGTCGGCCGCCCTGCTTTCAAGTGCAGCCACGTTTCCGTATAAACTCCGCAACAATTTTCCGGTATTCCGGAATTCTTTGCAGCCTATGTATTTCCCTGCCATTTTCCCAGTCTGCTCTAAACTTGCAGGAGCCTTTATATTTCTTGCGAAGCGTTGGCAGAATGCGCCCTAACAAACCGAAATCCTTTTTAACTCGGCAGCAAGTTAATTCTATGCCCGAAGTGCTGGACAAGGATTCTCTCAGGGCGCTAAGCGCAGGGACACGGCAGGCAATAGTGAAACTGCTGCGCAACAGGCCGTACACGGCGTCAGAGATTTCTAGGATAACGGGAAAGCACGTGACAACAGTCAGCGAGCATCTTGAGACGCTGCGGCGCTCTGGGATAATAGAGAAGAACGACACGGGCAACAAATGGCTATATTATAAGCTTACCAGCAAAGGGGAGAAGCTATTCAAGCCGCAATATTATTCGTGGGTAGTCGCGCTGGCGCTGTCCGTGGTCGGGATATTCTTTGGGTTAAGCCAGATGTTTTGGGCGCAGGATGCATCCGGTCACGCGCTTATCGGCACCAACGGAATGGAGTCAAAGACGTCGGAAGCGGCGCCGGTGAACGGAACGACCACGACGACAATACAGGTGCAAACGCATGCCGCTGACGATTATGCCGTGCCGGTAATGACGGTTTTGCTGGTTATTGTTGGCTGCTACGCCGCGTTCCGGATAGCTTGCGCAAGAAAAACGGCATTAGCTATCCGGATTTAATCAATGCGCAATCTATTGAAAACGCAATAGAAATTAAACTGCGCCTGCGCCGGATTTTTCTTCAACGAGAATCCTGCAGGTCGTGGGAAGCTTGTACTTGGCCTGCATCATGGCTTTCTTGACAAGGGGAATCATGGATTTTGGGGACTGTATCTCTATCATCTTCTGATCTTTGTGGACTCTCGCTGCAACGCCGATGGGCTTGCCGAAAGAAGCGCGCATGCCCTGCTGGAAACGGTCCGCTCCTGCGCCGGTTGCCAAGGCGTTTTCCCTTATGACGTGATGCGGATAGACGCGGATTTTCATGAAGAATGCCGCGCCCTTGAGCATGTTTCTTTCGAGATAGGAAACGGCGGCGACTCTTGCGGATTCAAGGGAATTATGCCTTATCTGCACATCTGTCTTGGAGACAAGATAAACGCTGCTTTCGTAGCTGCCTTTCGTGCCGTGCTCAAACTCCACAAGCTTGGACTTCGGCACGCCCTTGACGTAGCCCTTGCGGGGAACGTGCGTGCTTTGCCTTGTGTAAGGGCGCTCAAGCCGCCTGTAACATCTTCCGGGTCTCAACGATGCCATAATTATCAATTATCCTTAATCGGACAACTTTCTTAAAGGTTTCACGCCCGTGGCATAGCGGCACAGTTCCATGAAATACTGGATGCAGCCGCCGGTAGCAACGTTCAAGGCAAGGCCTGCGGCCAATCCCCAATATTTCGAGCGCTCGTATCCGATTTTATCACCCGTGGCATTTCCACAAAGTCCGACGCTTCCCAGTGTCGGGGCATCCCTCGGAACCAATGCGCCTAAAGGGTCAAGGCCGGCATAGAAGCCGTCTTTAACGCCGTTGAATATGCCGCTTTTCATTTGTTGATGTTTCCATGATTTATTTAAAGTAAGAACAGAGCGCCGAGAGCAGGATTTGAACCTGCGCGAGCACAAGGCTCACACGCTATAGGGGACGTTTTGACGAAAACATCATTCCAGGCGTGCGCGTTGGACCAAGCTCCGCCATCTCGGCTTTCTACTAACTTACATTAAGGAACGGTTAAAAACTCACCGCAATGCCGCGAGTTGCTCGTCCGTGTACATGGAATAGAAGCAGTGCCCCTTTTTGTTGAGGAGATGCCTGATGCCTTCCTCGTCCACGACGAGAATGCCGGGGTCGGGAACATTAGGAGAAGATATCCCGTGTATTATCCACGGCGGATACAGGTGCTTTTGGAGTGCGGTCACATAGTCGGGGCTTTCTATAAGTTCGCGGATATTCATGATATTGAGGCCGGCTGCTGCCATGACGTTCAGCATGGATTTCATAAGGGCTTCTCTCGCTTCTTCGGGTTCCTTCATCATGGCTTTGGACAGGCTCGGCGTGCTTGACAGAAGGTGCTCTTCTCCGCGCCTTAACCAGATAGCACTCACGGCACTCCGCGTGGAATATGGCGTCATGGCTATCATGCCGTGGGCGAAGCCAGTTTCGCCCTTCACGCATCTCGCATATCCCCCGATTATTTTCCCGTGCAATTTAACTGTGGACATTTCCGGGTCGGCATATGCGTTTCTTATGCCGGCATTTTCAAGCGATGCCGTTAGGAGCCGGCACAGATACTGATTCATATCTTTCAGGGACCGGAACTCATATGGCAGCGAAATTGCCCATCGCAGGTCGCCGCGCTTCTCAATCGTTGCGGTGCCTCCTGTGAACCTCCTTGCTGCAGGATAAGTGCCTTTCAGTATGGAAGGATGCTGGTTCCTTCCGAAAACCACAGCATCGTGGGGATAATCATAAAGCCTGAATGCAGGGGGACCATCCAGCATGGCCTCATCTGCCGCCATCTGCTGCCACGGGGAAAGACTGTCGTTAAAGCCAAGATATGCGGGGGTCATTATAATTAAACGTGGCAAAATTATTAAGAATCAGAACTTCTCGGCTTCGTCTATGATCATGTTGGGTATGTCGCCTTCAAGCACGGCGTAGCGCAGGCGGCAGGCGTTGCACGCGAGCTTGTTCGCGGCGCTGTCGTATTCGAGGTCGCCCTTGCACTTTGGGCAGGCCATTATCTGGAGGAGCTCGTCTGGAAGCATGAGAATAATTATTGCGCACGGACTTAAATCTTCGGATAGGGCTCCTTCATGATGACGCGGTCAATCTTGGCTGCGATGCCCTTCCTTGCGTCAGCTGCGTTCGCTTCCGCGCGGCCGAGCGCGACAAGTTCGCCGCGAAGCGTAAGGAGCGCGACCATGCCGCCTTTTTTCACGGTGTCCTCAATCCGGGATATTCCCGTGGAATACAGGGGCGAGCCGTTGGCCACGGAATACACGGCAGAATCCTTGAGTATTATCTTGCCAAGATGCTCTATTGCGGCCTCGACAGGAAGCACATATTTCCTGATGTCCTCGGAGCTGCTCTCCTTCCATCCGGCGTAGGCATCGGCGATGTCGTGTATCTTTACGGCGTCGCTTTCATTGAACCGGCCGGCGGCAGTGCGGCGGAGCTCTTTCATGTGCGCGCCGCCGAGAATCTCGCCGATTTTATGGCAAAGGACACGAACGTAAGTGCCGGCTTCGCAGCGCACGCGGAAAAGGACGTCGCGCTCCCTTATCTCAAGGACGCCAAAGGAATGAACCGTCCTTTTTCTTTCCCTGCGGACCACGGCGCTGCGCACAGGAGGGCGCTGGGTTATTTCGCCCGTGAATTTTTTCACGGCGCCGAGAATCTCCTTTTCCGTAACGTCCTTGTGGAGGCGCATTACGCCGACGTATTCCTTGTCCTGTCCCTGAAGCGCCGGGATGACCTTGCAGGCGTTGTCCAGCGTGATTACAAGAACGCCGGAAACCATGGGATCAAGCGTGCCGCCGTGGCCGGTCTTTGTGCGGCCAAGAACGTTCTTCACTATGGAAGCGACGTCGTGGGAAGTCGGGCCTTGCCATTTGTCAAGGACGACTATGCCGTTTTCCAGAAGCTCTTCTATCGGCCGGGCGCCCGGATATTTGCCGTATCGCGGCAGTTCTACAGACCTTGTGATGAAACTCATAGCGAGATCTTCATGATTTTTCTGAAAAGCATGACAAAGGGAATGAGGGATATGAGATACCATCCTGTCCAACTGACGCTTTCTCCTGCCATGGGCAGGGCGATTGGCAGTCTGGCTATGATGCGAGAGAAGACGATTCTCTCCGGAGTATGGAACAGGAACAACGCGGTGCTGGCAGGCTCATGGCGCACCTCCCAGTCAATGTTTTCTATTCTCCTGTCGCACGTGGGCGCGCACTGCGCGCCGGCCACGGCAACTTTTCCGTCCGAGAACGCCACCGCGTAGGGAACGCCGCCAAGGGTCGCGTTTCCCATGCCTTCCGCGATCTGGGCGTACTGGTCGCCGTAGGCGTGCTCAAGAGTGGGAATGAACAGGAATATGAACAGCACGAAAGAGAGCATGGACGGTTTCATTGTCATCCTCATCAGGCCGCTGTTCTCCTTCATGTAGTCGTCCATTATGCGGGCGTAGGCTTCCTTGTCGTTCTGCTTCTCCTTCATTTCCTTGTTAAGGGAAGCCATCCTTTCCTTGACGCGCTTCGCTTCGTTCTGGTTTACGAGAAATTTCTGGGAGAGCGAGAGAATAAACGCCATAAGCCCGGAAAACAGAAAAACGTCAATAATAGGCATCGTGACGAAAGGAATTATGCCCATCTACTTCAGCCATTCTATCTTTTTGACCCTGTAACCCTTGCCTATCGGGTGCTTCTTCTTACATACCGAGCAGACGTACCTGAGGTCGGTCTTTCTTGTGGGCTTCTCCCTCCCTTTTGGGTTTTCCTTCGGGAACGAGCCGTAACCTTTGAGCTTCCTTCGGTATCTCTTCTGGCCTTTCGTGGACTCCCTTCTGGGGCGCCTCTTGGATTCCTCGACCTTGTGCTCGGTATGCTTCCTGCAGAAAGGACAATATCTCATCTGTGTTTTCGGGACTATCATAATACTACCTTTAACAGACCTTTTTTTAATAACAAATCATTTAAAGGCTTTGGAATCTGCCCTTCTTCTATGGCATGTGACTCCTTCAGTTCGTAGACGTTCATGTCAGGCCCTACGAACTTCGGAAGCGTTCTTGTCACGCGGTATCTCCGCACCGGAACTGGCGCAGCGGGCGTAGGCGGAGTTTCTTTTGCGAGAATCTTTTCCTTTTCTGCGGCAGGCGGAATTTCCAGCTTCTGCATGTCCGGTTCTGGCGCGTCCATGGGCTCATCAGCATGGGCCGGCGAGGCGTTGAGAAGGCGGAAAAAGCTCTCCCGATATTTCTTTATTTCTTCAACCAGAAAGTGATAGAGCCGCTCCTCGCTTTTCGCCAGATTCTCGGCGGGATAACCGGTTCTCACGGTATAGAGCGCCTGTTCCGTGAGCTTCCTTTCCCGCATCTCAAGAAGCCTGCGGATGCTTCTCTTGACGTTTTCCATCTCGTGAATGTCCGCCGAGGTCTTCTCGGCTATGCTTTCCTTTATGGCCATGTAATCGCGAAGCTCGTCCATGAACGAATCGGGCAGCTTCTGTAGCGTCTTGGTCTCGGCTTCGCCGCGCTCAAGGTCGCGGATGGCCTCAAAAGTCAGCATGAAAAGATTAGCGAGATAAACCATAAAAAACGATGAAGTGCATGATGGTTGGCGCCTTATTTTTTTGCAACCACTGAATCAAAAGATGCCCTTCGACGTGGGAATGAGGGAATGGTGGGGTTAGTCTACCACGTTTGAACTGCGCTTAGGACGGGAAGGAAAACCAAAGGTAATCTGGCGCCCAAAAATTGCGAATGTTTGGCATTTCCTTTTGTTTCAGCAAAACCAGCCACTTTTTCGCCATGAATGGCGGTAATTTACAGGAAGAAGTCGTCAATCATGCGAATCTTGGGTAATGCTCTTAAGGTTTGCGGGGGCGAAAGTTCATTCAAGGAAAAAAGATATTCACTCGCTTATCCCATGGCTCCTGCTGAGATGGATGGTCAATCCTTTCATGGTTTCAAACGGCTTCTTGCATTTGCTGCAGGAATAGACTTCCTTTGGAGGCTCTGCTTTTTCTTTGCGCAAGTCCATCTTCCTGAACGGGTAGTTTATCGGGTTTTTCACGGTGATGAGACTCGTGCCGCCCTTGCACGTGGCATCGGGCTGGCAGATGCCGATATCCTGGAAATAATGCACGTTGTCGCAGTTCGGCGCGGTTCGCGCGTTCTGCTGGGCCCAGCGGATTTGGATCATTATGGTGTTCTGCGGCAGCGGGACGATTTTGTTCCATTCCATCAAACGTGCTTCTATTTCCTGCCAGTTCCAGTTGCACATACGGAGGAAATTTATGAGCGTGAAGATGCTGCGCTTCCTGCCGTCCTTGATGCCCGCGAAAATCAGCTTGATGCAGGGCGGGAAAAGCTCCTCAGGAATCTTGTTCTCGTAGGATCTTTTCTTTTCATCTTTCTTCTTTTCCGGCTCTTTTTGCAGCGAAGAATGCCAGTCAAGGGCATCCAGAAGGAGCGACTCCGCTTCGTTTTCTTCGCCGGCGAAGAACGGCTTTATCGTGACCTTGTCGGGCGATGCGTCTTCTTTTCTGAACGATGCGAGTTCGTTGCGGGCTATTGGCACGGATGCGAGCCACGTTTTTTCATTGAGCGAATACGGCGCCCGGAACATGTGGCGGTTGCCCCAGTTACGCTCCACTTCCACAAAATAGTAAGGGCTTATTTCGGATGGCGGGCTGTCAAGCACAGAGAGAAGGCCTTTCATGCCCTTTAGCCTTATCAGCGACTGCATGAGGTCTTGGGAAATCCTCTCGCAGATGAAGCGGGAGACTATTCTTGGGATTTCCGGATAAAGCTCCTTTGTTTGGCGGAAATTGACCTGCTTTGGGAACATTATCCACGGCATGATGATATGAAAGCCGCGTCGCCCGGAAAATTTCACGCCGTAGTTTTTCACGTTGTATTTTTCTATGAACTTTGCTATCATCGCTGCCGTGAGCTGGGCTTCCTCAATGCCAAGCTTTGAATCAATGTCAAGAAGCAAGTCCCAGCCCGTGCGCAGCGACTGGTAATTGTCACTGTTCTTGGCGAGAGCCATGGGATTTGCCCAGTGCTCTACAGAATAGTGAAAGGAAACAACGCCCTTCTTTGCCATCTGCATTATGTCCGAAGGGAACTGTACTATGTTCGGCCGGGCGTCGTACTTGCCGTCTATATGCGCGCCCGCGACCTCGCGGTAAGCCGCGTTCTTCACAAGCTCCTTCACTACATCCTCGCGCGCGTAATACTCAAGAACCTCTAGGCGGTTCATGAGCTTATTATATGGCGATTTTATTAAAGGGGATTTGACGGATGTCTACGGGGCATTAAAACGCACATTTATGTAGAGATAGCATATAGCTCTTTTTCTTCTCAAAGCCAAAGAAGCCTATAATTTATTTACAATGTTTCGATACGTCAAAATGGACTTATTTCTGCTTTAATAGTTCTTTTAAATAAGATTTCTTAGGCGAGACAACGTGGATGTATTAAAAGGCGAATTTGACAATCTGATAAACTATTACGTTGAATGTCTGAAAGAAGAGGATTACAGAAATCTTAGATTTAATATATACGATGCCGGCAAAAAATTCTTCTCCGAGGACATTGCAGAGGAATCAATGTTTCAAAGAGGATCTGAAGAATTTTCTCTAAGGCCTGACGCAAAGTTGAGTTCCATAATAAAGGCGAATGCATCGTCTATTTTTTATGGATATCCAATTTACGTTGATAAAGCTGAAATAGTGCCTCTATTTTTCGTCGAGATTCTTGCAAACGAAAAAGACGATAAAATGACATTTGTCAGGCAAAATACAGGAATGGAATTAAATCGTTATGTTCTGGTAAAAATAAGTTTTCCTCGGAAATCGATGAAATAACAGCCGAAATAAATGAAGAGAAGAGTTTTGAAGCGAAATTAAGAAAGATATGTATAATTTTGAATAGTGATTTTAAGGCATCTAGATCGCTTTCTAGCGACAAAATAATATATCAGGAACCCCAAAAAATAATCAATAAAGCCATAATCTACAGTGGTGTTAATACCGGTTATACAAGGAGTTTAATAAAAGAGCTTGACACATTAAAAAGACGTGACCACCAATCAACGGCGTTGAAACATGTTTTAAATTTTTCCGATATCAAAACAAAAAAGTCTTTTGGTCAACCCGAAATAGAAATTTTAGAGATGAATGATTTACAAGAACGGGCCGTAGAGGAGTCTCTGGCGAGTTCTCTAACAGTTGTAACAGGGCCTCCCGGGACTGGAAAATCTTGGGTTGTTAAAAATCTCATTGCAAACTGCATTCATAATAATCAGACCGTTCTTCTGGCAAGTAAAAACAATAAAGCGGTTGATGTAGTTGTAAATGATTTAAAATCTGTATTCGGTATTGATTTTATAGTTAGAATGGGTCATCGGGAAAAGCGAAGAAATGCGTTTTCTGAAATCGAGAATATAATCGCAAAGAGGAAGTCTCTAAAGGTACCTAACACTAAAAAACTAATTGAGGAATTGAAGTCTGTTAATTCATCTATATGTGATGTAAAAAATGAAAAAAGATCTTCCATGAAGAAGATGTCAGATTTGCAAAATGAACTAGAAACATGCCAAATGAAGATAGATTTTTCACTTGATACCATACCTGAGAAACTAATGGGAATCTATACAGACAAGTATGGAAAGTTTGAAAATGTTTTATTTGAAAAGGATCTTCAGTTTTTTAGATATTATGACGGGATCCTTAAAGAGGTGATAAGGAGGCTATTACCATGGTATTACAAACGTTTTGTGTGCCAAAACTTCAGAAAAAGAAAAAACAAAATACCGAAAAAACTTCTTAGATATATTGATGATTTTCTGGATAATGATAATCAATTGTATGACTGCATTCAAAGTATGCGGGGCTGTTTCATGGAGCTCGACAAAATACATGGCACGATGGAGAAACGGATGGATGTATTTAATGAGATTCAGAATATTGATCCCGAAGACAGTTTTGATGCAAAAATACATGAGCTAAAGAAAAGGAAAATTGAGCTTTCAAAATCAATTGTGAAAGGATTGATAATAGAAAAGATAACGGCTCCAAGCGAATCCGAGATAAATCACTTAACTAGGTACATTGACATTACTAAAAAACTTGAAGAAGGTTTTATTGACAAAGATATATGGAAAAACCTCTCTTCGGAATGGGAGAAGGAGATATTCCATGCGATAAAAGTATTGCCAGTTTGGGTTGTGACCAATCTTTCCGTAAAGAGTAGTTTTCCGTTAAGCGGGGCATTATTTGATTTGCTGATTATAGATGAAGCTTCTCAAAACGATATTGCTTCAACACTTCCGTTATTATATCGTGCAAAACGTGCTGTAATTATAGGTGATCCAAAGCAGCTTAGACATGTGTGTACTATGAATTATATAGAGGACACAAAAATAGCGGCAAAAAACAACGTCAAAAACTTTGCAGATTTCTCTTATAGCAAGAATAGTATATACGATATTTCAGAAAGGGTAGTTAGATCATGTAATCAGTCGCCATTATTACTCAATGAACACTTTAGATCCCATAGAGATATAATTGACTATTCCAACATTTACTTCTATGAAAATAAACTCAAAATAAAAACACGGGATATGGGACTAAATGTACTCCGTGGAATAAAATGGATAAATATTGTTGGAACAACAAAATCAATCGGAAGTTCTGTAAATGAAGAAGAAGCTAATACGGTTTTGGATACATTAATAAAATACAGCAAATCCGAACTTAGAAATAGAACATTTGGAGTTGTAACGCTTTTCAGAGCCCAAGCTGAGTTAATAGAGGAGCAAATAGAAAAAAGTGGGATCAGAAAAGTTATTGATGATATTACTATAGGAACTGCGCATACGTTCCAAGGGGATCAAAAGGATATAATCATATTTTCGCCTGGCGTGTCCAAAGGCGTTAGTAAGCGAATTATGAGCTGGATAAATAGTTCAAACCCGGAACTAATAAATGTGGCCGTTACCCGTGCAAGGCGCTTATTGGTCATAGTAGGAGATATAGACAAATGCCGTGAATACGATGGGCCGCTAAAGAAGCTGGCAGATTATGCTGAGGAAAATGAGGACGAATTGCATTTTGATTCTCCTGCCGAGGAGGCACTGTTCAACGGACTTGAAAAAATAGGAATTTTTGTGAAACCGCAATACAGCGTGGAGGTTGGCAGTAAATTCTATAGGCTGGACTTTGCACTTTTCAAAGATTCGTCAAAGTACGATATAGAAGTGGATGGCGATACGCATTTAGAAAGAAAGGAAGAGGATTCTCTCAGAAATAAGCACTTAAGAGCCCTTGGCTGGAAAATCTGGCGATATCGGGCAAGAAGAATAAACGATGATCTGGAAGGTGTTCTTGAAGAGATAAAGAGGCTTTGCTAAATTAGCATAATTTGTCCAATTCTTCAGATTTGTAGAATACCCTTATGCTTATTGGATGACTTTTTACAACCCAGATATCGAAAGCCCCATGCTTAAGTCGGTGAAAACGCCGGCTAATCTTCGCGAAAACATGAAGATTCAACGTGGCGATGAGCTCTGCCATATTTGAACTGTGCTTACGACGAGAAGGAAACCCAAAGGAACCCGCGCGCCAAAATCGCGAGGCTTTTTGACATTTCCTTCCTTCGGCATTTTCAATTTTATTCTAAAATTTCCTGACTAATTTAGGCGTACTCCTGCATCGGCCCTTGATTGCATTATATGTGCGCTCATTTAGCGGAAACGCTCCCTCAAGGTGTGCCGGGAGATCCTTCATTTTCCGGGAAATGTTGGTCACCAGAAGCGACAGCAGCATGTCGTTTTCCTTGAGCTGAAACATTCCGTTGCTCACGTCTTTTTTGCACTTTGGGCAGACGATGTGGTTTTCTATTATCAAGCTTTCATACGGCTTGGGCGGGAGATAAAATACCCTTCCCAGCTCAAAATCTGGTCGGCCTTCCGCATTCCATGCATTTTATGTCAATTTCCATCCTAATCATCGGTTAGTATATGACACTGCCTTTGCCAATCCGTTCATACGTTTGCGTTTTTTCCATGCGTTTTCCCGTGCGCGTCTTGTTCCTCCGGAAAATGCGCAGCGTCGAAGCAGTCGTCGCACATGCCGTCGTGCCAATCATTGTTGTGCGCTGATATCTCCTTCTTGCATTTTTTGCAACTGAAGTTCATCTCCTCGTCGTGCTTCATGCCGAAAGTTCTCATTTTCTTTTCCATATCGTCCGAACCCGTCGTCTCGGCAAAGCTGCCTTCTTCCCAAAACGCATCGCCTTTTTCTCCGGTCATTTACAGTCACTTCTCGATTATCTTGATTATATGCATTGCAAACGTCTGCGCATTTCTGAGGGATTCTTCTGCCGGCTTTCTATTTGCCTGCGGCATTGTCTTATAAGTGAAGTCTCCTCGCTTGGTTTTTTCAATGCTGAATATTTCCAGCAGGTCGTCCGCACGGATTATCATTGACATGTATATCTTGAGAAGTTCCGCATCTATTATGCCTGGGTCAACGAAATGTTTTTTGAACGAATCAAACGTCTTTTTGTGGATTTCTGGGGCGCTGGTCTTTATGTTGTTTGTAGCCAGAATAGCCTTTGCTGAATAGAATATGCAGTAGTACGCATGGGTTATTGTGCCGCTGTAAAATGTCATATTTTCCTTGACGTCAAAGGTCTTTTTTGCGTTATTGTTTTTAGAAATAGTGAGGAGAATTTCGGCTATTTTCAGTTCGTTTTTCGCCCGTTCTGTGAACAATTTAGCCATTGAATCCATTTTGGACTGCCTCGTTGATTATGTCGTAATATTCCTCTCCTCCTGAAAGTATAAGATTGTTGTTTGCGATCTCTTTGCCGTAGTTTACTTCCCTGTTCGTGAGCATTTCAAGAAATTCCTTTTTTCTGAAAACGTAAAGATGTATTGGAGGTATGTTCAGGTTGCAGTCTTGGCTTATCTCTGCCTGTATTCTTTTTGGCTTGAGCGAATCATCGCATATTATTACCATGTCCATATCCGAATCCGGCCTCTGCGTTCTTCTGGCATAGCTTCCGGTTATGATAAGTATATAGAATTCCGTTGGGATGCCTTTTGAAACCTTTTCTATGTCCCTGTACGGTATATGCTTCTGGCTCCATGCAACGTGCTCGGAAACAAAGCCCGCATATGCCCGTGCTTT
>DATDTL010000044.1:0-3635 GCA_035290885.1 archaeon | reverse complement strand
TTTTCCCTTATCATGCCGTTGAGCTGGGACATCTTGTTGTTTTCAACCATGACTGCACGCTTTGATTTCGCCATCGTTTCCTTTATCTGCGCTGCAGGGAACGGGCTCATGTAAAGGACTTGCTGATATGCTACTTTGACGCCTTTTGCATTTAGGAGCTTCATGGCTTCAAGTATCGGACCCTTGGTCGAGCCCCATGCAATTATCGTTATATCAGCATTTGCATCTCCCATAGCCTTCGGGTTGGCCAGTTCCTTGGAAGCCAATGCGAATTTTTTGAAGCGCTTGTTGTGCATTGCCACGCGTACTTCCTCCTCTTCGCGCTCAAACCCCGTTTCGTCGTGCTCGTAGCTTGACGCTACAAAGCAGCCGTTCTTCTGGCCCGGTATTGAACGGGGCGCAACGCCGTCTTCAGTGACCTTATACCTTTTATATTCCGTTACGCCGGCAAGCTCGGCATCGGTAAGCATCTTGCCGCGCTCTATCTTCACGCCCTTGGCGTCAAACTCGTCGGCTGTGAAATAGCTTTCGCCAAGATACTTGTCGGTCATTATCACTACAGGCATCTGGTATTTTTCCGCAAGGTTGAACGCTTTTATCGTCTCGTGGAAGCATTGCTGCACGTCCCCGGGCGCTATGATTATTCTCTGGAATTCGTCTGTTGATGCGTGCAACATGAACTGTAGGTCAGCTTGGCCCGTGTGCGTTGCCATGCCTGTCGCAGGGCCTGGCCTCTGGGATTCCACGACCACAAGCGGCGTCTCGGTCATTGCAGCAAGCCCGAAGCCCTCAACCATAAGGGAGAAGCCCCCGCCGGACGTGCCTACCATGCTGCGCACTCCTGCATATCCTGCGCCTATAGCCATGTTTATCGCGGCTATCTCGTCTTCGGTCTGCTTGACCACAAGATTATACCTGCTCTCATTGGCAGCCATGCTGCTAAGGAGCGACGATGCCGGAGTCATGGGATAAGCCGCATAGAACTTGCAGCCGGCTTTTATCGCGCCTGCGGCAAGTGCGTCGTGGCCTGACAGGAACATCTTGTTGTGCCTTCCGGCTCCCTTTAAAATGTGGCCAAAATCGTCGGCGAAATTCTTCTTTATGCAATCATAACCTGCGCGGGCGGCTTTTATGTTGCCCTGCACTACGTCGTCGCCTTTTTTCCTGAAGGAATCCGTCAACACGCCCTCGAGAATTGAAATATCAAAATTAAGCAGTGCCATTGCCGCGCCTATGGCAACGGTATTTCTCATTATCTGGCCGCCCGAAGCTTCTGCAACTGAAGAAAGCGGCACTGAATAGAGCTTCACGTCGGCCCTTAATAGCGTTTTGTCCAGAACTATCTTCTCACCGTCGTAGATTACCGCGCCGCCGCTGGAAAGCTTGTTTGCGTGCTTGTCTATAGACGCCTTGTCCAAGGCAACGAGCATGTCTATGTGCTTGTTTTGGGAGTGAATTGGCTTATCAGACACCCTAACGTCTAGGTTGTTGTGCCCGCCTCTGATGAGAGACGGATATTCCGCGGTGGCGTAGACGTAAAGGCCGGAGCGCAGGCACGTCTTGGCAAACATGGAGAGACCGGCATTAAGTATGCCGTGACCGGCCTCGCCTGCCACTTTCCACGAAAAGTCGTTGAGTTTCTTATCAGGCATCGGATTACCTTGAAACTGTTAAGCCCTGAGGCTTTAATATTTGTCGGTAAATCCGGAATTATTTAAAACCAAAACAGCCGGAGTTTTGACAACGGGAAAGAAGTTACATTTTCTCCAAAAAATCAACGAGAAGGCGCACACCCCATCCGGTCGGGCCTTGCGGCACGTAATATCGCTTTTTCTCCCACCATGCGGTGCCGGCAATATCAATATGCGCCCACGGAACCTCGGCAACAAAATTCTGAAGGAACGCCGCCCCGAGTATGGCGCCATGCATTTTGGGGCCGGAAACGGCGTTCTTGAGGTCGGATATCGTGCCTTCCATCTCCTTGCCGTAGTCGCTGTAAAGCGGCATCTGCCATACGCGTTCGCCTGTTGCTTCGCCGGAATCATAGAGTCTTTTGGCCAGAATCTGGCCATTGGAAAAAAGCCCTGCAGTGAACTCACCTAGTGCGGTAATGCAGGCGCCTGTAAGGGTGGCCACGTCTACGATGCACTTGGGATTGTGCTTCGCGGCATACGCCAGCGCATCACCCAGAATCAGCCTGCATTCGGCATCGGTATTGGTTATTTCCACGGTCTTGCCTGAGTAGGAACGAAGGATGTCGCTGGGCTTGTACGAGTTTGGGCCTATCATGTTCTCGCAGAAGGGCATGACGCCGATTACGTTGACTTTTAGCTTAAGCTTGGCCGCGGCTTTCATAGCTGCCAGCACTGTAAGCGCGCCGGCCTTGTCGACTTTCATGGTCTCTATGAAGCCTGTGGGCTTGAGATTGACGCCGCCTGAATCAAACGTTATGCCTTTGCCTACAAGCGCTATTTTTTCGCTGCATGGCGGATTGCCGTTATACTCCGCCACAATCATGCGCGGGCCGGAGGCCGCGCCGCGGCCGACTGCAAGTATCATTCCCATGCCCGCCTCCTTGAGCTCCTTCTCGCCGAATACCGTTATCCTTATTCCATATTTCTCGCACACTTCCCTGCATATCTTTTCCATTTCAGCGGTATTCATCAGCGTAGGGCTGTCGTTTATCCATTCCTTGACAAGATTGGCATTCCCGCACACTATTGAAGCCCTGTCCACCGCGTCTTTGCACTTATCAGACGCCCTTATTGACACCCTTTCTATAGTGCTCTTCGGCGTCTTGTACTTGGAAAAGCTGTAAGTTGCCAGAAATGCCGCCTCGGCAACGGCTCCGGCCATCATGAATTCTCCAAGCTTTTGGGCATCAAACTGCACGGAAAATGATTTCAGCTTCATGGACGCCGCCCTGTCTGCTGCCGATGCAACTGCCCGCCTGACTGATTCTGCAGTCAGCGATTTCTCATCGCCCGTCCCTGCATAGATAAGCGGCATCCCGTTACGCGAAGAAACGTAAACTTCCCTTTCGTCGCCAAGGAATCCGGCAACGCCGCTCCTCCCCGCCTGCTCCTTTGTCAAAAGCAGTACCGATGATGCTTCTTCGCGTCCCGATATCTCAATTTTGACGGCATCCAAGAAATCATTACATATCTTACTACCGATTTATTTATGCATTCGTCTTGATGGCGTTGCCTAATAATTCCGGAAGAATCCGACAAGTTGCGTTCCATGGAGAATGCAATCACAATATCTTGTGTCTGCTTACTACTTTTTGCGCAAGCGCGCCTCGATATCCTTATACGTTAATTTTCACGCTATGCCAAAAAATTAGGGTAAGGCATGACAAAACCGCGCCGAAAACAACTTTAAAATATGCGGCGCACATTTGTATTATGCCATTTGAAGACCTGCTGATGCAATCGTTTGCCGGAAACCTTGTGAGGGATTACGCCACGGCGCTTTTTGTGCTCGTTCTCTCAGTTATAGCACTCAAAATCTTCAAGACGGTCGCTATACGGGAGCTTAGAAAACTCATAGAGAAGACGGAAACGGACTTTGACGACATGCTTGTCAGCATGATAAGCAGGATAGGGCTGCCGTTCTATCTTCTGGTGTCCCTG
>DATDTL010000043.1:0-16180 GCA_035290885.1 archaeon | reverse complement strand
CACGTCTTTTAATCACCTTTAAAAATCTAAAAACCAATCAAAACTCATAGCCCCGTCGTCTAGCGGCCTTCCTGGTTCGCAAGAAGCACGGAACGTAAAAGGATAGGGGTCTTTGGAACCTCGGACAGCGGTTCGAATCCGCTCGGGGCTATTTTTTCTTTATTTGTGAATAAAAACCGTTTACAGAAATTAATAGATGTTAAAATCATGACTATAAAAACCGCCATCGCAATGTATTTTAATGAAAGTAATTGACGTGTCAAAAGCTGAGGAAAAGTCGAATCCTTCCGCCATTTTTGAAGGGCATGTAACGGTCAGGACGCTTGTGGACCAGAATATACGCCTCGCGCTCGTGAAGTTCTCGCCGGGCGCAAGGACAAAACTGCATCATCATACGCACGAGCAGGTGCTTTACATAACTGAAGGCGAGGGCGTTCTTGCCACGGAAAAGGAAGAAAAACTTGTGAAACCCGGCATGATAGTGTTCGTGCCTGCTGGCGAGAAGCACTGGCACGGCTCGAAAGGCAAGACATTTGCACACGTTTCAATAACGACGCCCGGAGAAACGGTTTTCTGAACGATGAAGTGATATAATGAGTAACGTAACCGTATTGCGCCTCGGGCATCGCCTGCACAGGGATGACAGGCTTTCCACGCACGTAGGCCTTACTGCACGGGCATTGGGCGCGGATGAAGTGATATATACCGACGACAAGGACGATGCGATGCTCGCCAGCGTTCGGGAAGTGGCTGACAAATGGGGCGGGTCGTTCAAGGTAAGCTACGTTGAAGACTGGAAAGAGCCGATTAAAGAAGCGAAGAAAAAGAAGGTAAAAATAGTCCATTTGACGATGTACGGCGAACCTCTCCGGAAGAAGATTTCTGCGATACGCAAGGGTAAAAACCTCATGATCGCGGTCGGCGGCGCAAAAGTTCCCGGCCAGATGTATATTGCCGCGGACTATAATGTTGCCGTCGGCAGCCAGCCGCACAGCGAGGTCGCTGCTCTTGCAGTGCTGCTGCACGAGTATTTCAAGGGCAAGGAACTTGAGAAGAAATTTCCCAAGGCCAAGCTCAAGATAGAGCCTCAGGCCAGCGGGAAGAAAGTGATAGCCGAGGATAGGAATTAATTCTTTTCTGAAATGGATAATTATGGAAGAAATTCCAGCAGCATATCCTAAGACTTTTGACGTGAAAAAGCGCCCGGAACCCGGATACCGCGTTATCACTTTCAGCGCTATATCAACTGACGGTAATACGTATCGGTATGTCGGGGTTCTTACGGAGGATTACTTAGACGGGCGAAGGCTCACAGTGGGCCGATTGGCTTCTGATAACGTCATAACATTCAAAGTGACAGGCATTCCTTGCGAAGAGGAACGTTTACTGAAACCCTATATTCGGCAGATGATGGAAAATAACGGGCTGCCCGCATCCATCGGATTTTTTGAATACCATATGAGAACGCTTTCCGAGATGCTCTATGAAGATACCGCTATTCTGGCAGCGAATATGGTAAACGACATGTGCCGTAGCGGCAGAAAGGGCGTTACCATAAAAGAAATTCTGGATGAATTATCCGCAAACGAAGACTACAGGGAGGAGTATGCGAACAAAGGTCCGTTTCACATAAAGAAATCGCTTGAAGTTGCGATGGCTTTAGGCCTTTTAGAAAAGACATCGAAGAAAGGCCAGACACGCCTATATTATCCTATCCGCTGAAGGCATCATCGCTCATTACTTCTTCGGGCTTCAGGTTCATGTCCCGCCGCTGCAACAAAACAACGCGCGAGTTCGCCTTCTGGTTCATGATCCTGTAATCAGTATTCTTTTCAATGGCTTCGGCGAATTTTATTATCTCGTTATGCGTAGGCATGTTCCCGGCGGTGAGGCGCGCCCGCGCGCCGCCGACGTTCATGTAACCCTTGACTTCAACGCACTGCGGCTGGGCCATGCTTATGATCTTTGAGTACGCTTCAGGCTCCTTGAAGTTGAAATCCTTTGTCATGGTGAAGCGCATGACTGTTCGGCAGGAGAACTGCTTCATTAGGGACAGCGATTCCATGACCTTGGGAAATGGGTTCGGGATATTGGGCATGCAGGTCTTCTGGTACGTTTCGGCGTCCGGCCCGTAGACGGAAATGTAAAGGTTCGTGGGCTGGTGGCCAATGAGCTTTCTTACCATCTCAGGATGGGCGCCGTTTGTGACAATATATGCGGTCATATCACGCTTCTTTATGATATTGTCTATGAATTCCGGAAGATAGGGATAAAGGCACGGCTCGCCGGACAATGATATGGCCACGTGCTTAGGCTCCATCGCCTTCGCCATCTTCTCCTTGTCAACATCCGAACCCCAAAAGCCCATCAGAAGCTCTCGCTGCGCTCTTATCGCATCGTCAAGTATTTCATCCGGCGAGTCCCATGGAAAATTCTCCGGAGGCATTATATATCCTAGGTTTCTCCAGCAAAATTTGCAGTTCATCGAACAAAAAAATTCAACAGGAGTCAACTGGAGGCAACGGCTGGAAGATATGCCATAAAATTTACATTTGTAACAAACATCTTTTCCTCGTATATCCTGTTTTGTATAATGGCATATCTTTACTGCAGAATGCTTGTGAGGCCCCACTATTCTGTAGCCTGCACGCTCAACTATTCCTATTTTTCTTTTCATCCATACCGGAACCCAATCTGGAAGGGGTTCTTTTGCCTGCGCAACTGGATTGTCAAGTACTGGAAGCATATACTCTATAACTAAAGAAAAAGCTTTTTAACTGGTTATTAGACCAATATGCCAAGAAACCGCTCCGCGTCCCTTCTTCCCATATCCCTGCGATAATGCAGATCGCCGCCTTCTATTGATATGTAATTCATTGCATCATACGCCCTGTCGCGGGCTTCCGGAATGTTATTGCCTTCGCCGACGACCATGAACAGTCTTCCCCCGTCGGCATAAAATCGTCCGTCATGCATGGATATTCCGGCGCTATAGAATCTGATATTGGGCATTTCCGCCACTTCCTTTATTCCGTATATCTCCTTGCCTCTCACAGCTGAGTAATCTCCGGGATAGCCTTTGGAAACGCCAACGACTCCGACCCTCGCTTTCCCGTCCTTCAATACAGCAGCGCCTTTGAGCTTGCCATTCATGCTGTCAAGAACCATATGCGGATAGTTACGGAGGGACGGCAGAACAAGTTGCGCCTCGGGATCGCCCCATCTTGCATTGTATTCTATGTTCCACGGATCGTCTCCTACCCGTATGCCGCCTACGTATAAAATTCCTTCGTATGAATAGCCTTCGCCCCACATGCCTTCTATCGCTTTTCTGAATAATTCCCTATCCACGGCATCTTCTATTCCCATAGTGACCATTGCAGGCGAATTTCCTCCCATGCCTCCTGTTTGTTGGCCTTTATCGCCGTCTTCAGAAAGCTTATTGTCCTGCGCATTTCCGAGAAGGACGTAATCTTGACCGTTGACAAGCGCGAATGCCGAAAATTCCCCGCCAAAAAGCGCGTCTTCTATGACAAAATTATGCCCAGACGCACCGAAAGATTTCATCGCATATATGCGGCCTATAGCCTGATCAAAAGATTCTGCCATCAAAGCGCCCTTGCCCTGCGCGAGACCAGATGCTTTAACATACATTGCCTTCTTCGGATTTTTTTCGTATACCCTTCTCACGTATGCGATGGCGTCGTCCTCGGAATCAAAAATGCGATAATCCGGATGCGGTATTCCGTGCCTTTCCATGAAGTCCCTGGAATGTCCCTTGTGAGATTCTATCCACGCTTGCTCTGCAGTGGGACCGAATGCATTGTAACCCGCGGCACGGAGTTTGTTCACAGTGCCGGCGGCGATTGCGTCATCCTGAGCCACGTCAACCAGATGACGTTCCCGCAGGCCTATGTGCCTTCTTGCAACTTCCAATATAGAATCCGCATCCTTCAGGTTTCCCCGCCTGTCTATTACGACTTCCTTCTGCCGGTTATAGGCAATTCCATCATTTCCCGGAGTGACGATTATTCGCTTGACCTCCGGATGGCTTTCCCACGCTTCAGAAATCGCATGCCCCCGTCCTCCGCCATCAACAATCACGACTGTAAGGTCTTCGGGCATACTTCCACATCGCAAAGAAAGCTTTTATCTTCTGCGATTTTCTTAGTGCTATGCGCTTCGTTGAAAGGCTATCTGCTGCTACGGGCATAGAAAAAGAAAAGCTGCCAGCATCATATCAAGTCCTCGGTCATGTCTTCCTATCCAAGATGCTGCGCCTGAACAAAGGGGAGAAGACAATCGTGGCCAAAACGATAATGGAAATATTGCCGTATGTCAAGACTGTATGCGAGATTTCGGCTGTGACGGGAGAACTAAGGCAGCCAGTAGTCACAAAAATCGCGGGCAACGGCACTGAGACCATCCACAGGGAAAGCGGCATAATCTACAAGCTTGATACCGCCAAAATCATGTTCTCGAAAGGCAATTTCTCGGAGAGAAAGCGACTATTGGATTCCGTCAGGCCAGACGAAACAATCATAGACATGTTCGCGGGCATAGGCTACTTCACGCTGGGAATAGCCAAGAAGGCAAAAAAAGTAATAGCTATAGAAAAAAATGAAGAAGCATTCCGCTACCTGATAGAGAACGTGAAGCTCAATAGTCTGACAAACGTGGAACTGATAAACGCGGACAATCGTGCCGTTGCATTAGAGGAAAAGGCGGACCGCATCCTGATGGGGTATTTTCCTAGCACGGAAGCGTTCCTGCCTGCCGCCGTGAGAATGGCGAAGCCTGATGCAGTCATCCATTACCACAACGTGTGCAACGAAAGCGAACTTTGGGGCAATGAAATGGAAAAGATACGCAATATGGTAGGCAATTTTGATGTCATAACAAAGAAGAAGGTCAAGGACGTTGCGCCGAGAAGGGTTCATTATGTCGTGGATTTGAAATTGAAAGAAATTTAACCTTCTTCGGACAGCTATAACGATGAAGCCCTTCCAGCTCGGCATTATAGCCGGATTTGTCGTTGCCGCGGTATTTCTCTCTTCTATAATGCTTAGCACCCCTACTGGGCATGCAGTGAATATTGATTACGATGCCTTTGCTAAATGCCTGACGGAAAAAGGCGTGAAGTTCTACGGCACATACTGGTGCAACGAATGCACAAAACAGCAGAAGGAATTCGGCATGAGCTGGCAGAATATCAATGCCATTGACTGCGCCATGGAGATTGATAATCCTAGAATATGCAGCGATGCCGGAGTGAATGAATATCCGACGTGGGAATTCGCTGACGGAACAAGAAAACAGGGAACGCTTAGCTTCGCTGAACTTGGCACGCTGAGCGGATGCCCGATCGGGAAGTAAAAAGTTTATTAGCTCCGCCCGGCATATTCTTCACATGGAAGCCGTTGCAGTAGGCTCTGCGTCTGTGGATATGTTCGTCTATGCTGGCGCCAAAAAAATAAGCAGGGCCGGCAGAGCTTATATTTCGTATCCTGCAGGCGGCAAGACGCTCGCCGAGCGGATAGAGTTCCATACCGGAGGCGGGGGCACGAACGTTTCAGCCGGACTCGCCAAGCTCGGCATCAAGACGGCGTTCGTTGGAAGCTTGGGAGACGACTACGGGAGGCACATTATACTTGATTCGCTCGCTAGGCACGGAGTGAGGTTCGCGGGCGTGACAAAACCGGGAATCTGCGGCTACTCTGTGATACTGGATGGCAAGGACCTTGACAGATCCATAATAGCCAGCAGGGGCGTGAATGACAACCTCCGCTACTTGGACGCAAGGGCGACGCTGAAAGCGAACTGGCTCTGCTTCTCCTCCATGCTTGGCGAATCCTTGAAGACGCAGAAAAAACTGGCAACCGCCGCGGCGAAGAAGGGCATACGCATAGCGTACAATCCCAGCCTTTACATGATAGACAAGGGCATTTCGGGCATAGTGAAAATGGCGCATCTCCTCTCTCTAAACAAAGAAGAGGCAGAGGCGCTTGCCGGAATGAACGGGAATCACGAGGCCGTGATAAAAAGAATTCACGGCATGGGGCCGAAGACAGTCTGCATCACAGACGGGCCGAAGCCGGCGTATTGCTACGACGGGCGGCTTTACAGGATACAACCGAGCCGCATGAAAGTCGTGGAAAGCACCGGAGCCGGCGACGCGTTCTTCTCGGGCTTTCTTGCCGGAACTATAAGAAAATACGGCACTGAACAGTCGCTGAAGATCGGAATGGCCAACTCGGAAAGCGTGATAGGCGCAATCGGCGCGAAGCACGGGCTGCTAACTATGAAGGAAGCGCTGCGCAAAGCGTCGGGCTATCGCGTAACGCTTCTATAGAACTATTATAGAGAAGCTATCTTCATCAGGCTGCCCGGATCCAGCGATGCGCCGCCTACCAGCAGGCCGTCGGAGACTGCGAGCATCTCTTTTGCATTGGAGGGCGTCACGCTTCCGCCGTAGATGACTTTGCATTCGTGCAAGGACTTGATGAACGCCACGGCTTCTTTGATTTCCATGGGCGTCGGCGTCAGGCCTGTCCCTATTGACCATATCGGCTCGTAGGCTATGATGACGTTCTTTGCCCCGCCCAGCCCCTTCCTTATCTGGGCATCCAGACTCCGTTTCCTGTCTTGGTCTTTCGCTTCGCCTATGCAGAATATGACTTTCAGCCCTGCCTTCTCGCAGGCCTTTATCTTCTTGGCGACTATCTCGTTCGTCTCCCAGAGCGCCCGCCTTTCGGAATGGCCGACAAGAACGTAGTCCGCAAACTCCTTTATCATCAAAGGGGAAATCTCACCCGTGTATGCGCCCTTCTCCTCGTAGAACACATTCTGGGCGCCGCAGTGCTCGCGGCCGACAGCCGCGCTGACGGCAGGAAGCGCCATGAACGGCGGGAATATTATGACCTCGTTCTTTCCCGCCATCTCGAAAGAGCCGAGGAATTCCTTGGCTTCCTTTGTCGTCTTGTTCATTTTCCAGTTCGCTGCAATTATTTTATTCATGTAATTATCAGCTCAGCACAGTTTCAACGTCCTTCTTTATCCTGTCCATGCCAAGTATTTTTTCCGTGGTGCGCATGGATTCTTCCTTGCCCATCAAACCGCCCTGCGCCACGATGGCATCAATGTTCTCGGCGACGACCACGGACTCCTGCGGCACCACTATGCTAAAGAAAACAGTGTTGCCTTCTGCCATCACGCTGTTTGATATCACTACAGGCATATAAAGGTCGTATCTCTTCAGACCAAGGTCGCGCGCGACCTCAATAATCTGCGACGTGGAGTCAGCTTTCGCTACGATTATCCTGTTTTCGGCTTTCAAGACTTTGATTATCTCCTCTCTTGATGGCTCGCCGTCAAAGTGCATGTACAGCGAATTAACGTGCGCTAGGGTGTGCGGCGCCTTGAACGCCATGCTTGTCATGGGCACGCTGATTATGGTATTCACGTCATGGGCATGATGGCTGCTCGCCTTCCAGTCTATGGAATTTAGCTGCGAACCCTTGACATCGTCCGGGTCCGCACCCCGCCTGATGAGAAATCCGTTCACGCGCTTGATTTTGAATTTCTCCTGAAGCGGCTTTAGAACCCGGCAGAAGCTTGTGGTGTTGCAGCTCACAACGCGGATGAATTTCTCGCCCTTGACAGAATCAAAGTTGCTACGGGCATTGAAGCTCTTGCCTATGGCGCCGTCTTCACCGCCCTGAAATATCGCGGGCTTCCCCAGCTTTTCGTAAAGCATGCGGTTGGCTGCACCCTTGCCGTCGGCGGAAGCGTCCACTACGATGTCTGACGCATTGATCATTTCTTCTACCGTGCCTTTGACCTTGATTCCTTTCTTCTCAAAGTCCGCCTTCTTCTCGGCAGGCACGTAAATGCCATACCCGAGCTTCTCGGCCACCCTAGCGTGATTATCCGGCGTATATTTTGAGATCCCTACAAGCTGCATCTTGGGATGCGCAGCCACTGCGTCAGCCACCCTCTTTCCTATAGTTCCGTAACCATTAACGCACACTTTCATATTTCCACCTCGGATTTTGATAATTTATTTTATATCAAGAACGTCCATAATCGGCAGCCTTCCCTGCATTAGGAATTCCAGCGTGGCCCCTCCGCCTATGGATAGCAACGAAAAACTTTTTTCGTACCCGAACTTTCTGACCATTGACGACGTGTCGCCTCCAGCCGCAACCGTGACGGTGCCGCCTGCGGTAGTCCTAGCCATCGCCTTGGTTATTTCCAAACTGCCTGCGGCAAACGCGGGATTCTCATACCATCCTACAGGCCCGGAAAGGACTATGGTGCCTGCGTCGGAAAGACGTTTCTTCCATTCGTTTACCGTCTTTTCGCCTATGTCCGCTGCCATCATGCCGCGCTCTATGCGCTCAACTGTTTTTACAATGTCATTGGACTTCACAACATGATCAACGGGCAGCATGACTTCTATGCCGTTCTTTTTGGCCTTGGCGAATATCTCCCCTGCCATCTTCATATGATCATATACCTGAGCCTCTTCTATGAACGACCCGCCTATGACATTACGCATATCGCTTATAGAGGGCTTTGCGCCTGCAAACTCTCTGGCGATTATAAAGGGGTAGGCTATTGCACCCCCTATCATGACCTTGTCCCCGCGCTTCATGCTGTCCATCAATTTGCTGGCCACGGTTATCTTGGACACTATTCCCGGCTTGGTTTCCACCTTCTTGCCGGCTATTATGAATATGAACGGCTTCCTGCCCTGCCTGATGAGATTTTCGGAAACCGCCTTGAGGTAGGTCACTTCCTTCTTGAACTGCACCCCCATGACTCTTGCCTTCACGTACTTCGTTATCGGCCCGACTGTCGCGTTGCCGAGCCTGTGCGCCTGGGCAAACCCGTCCTGGACGTAGATTTCGCCAAGCGAAGCTATTGATTTTGCGAATTCCTCATCGCCATTGTTCTCCTCCAGCCAGAAGCGCAGGTTGTCAAGCAGCACTGCCTCGCCGTCCTCCATGTTTTTTTCCATGTATTCTTTTGCGCGCTTCACGTAATCGCTGTACGCAATTATCTTCCCGCCGTTCACACCCGGCAGGAAGTGCACGCGCTCGCGGAACAAGCCGTAAAGGAAGTTCGCCGCAGGCCGCATGGACAGGGACGGATCGTAGCCTTCGGGCCTTCCGGCATAGCACATGAGTATTATCCTTTTCGCGCCCACATTCTTCAGCGCCCTTATCGTGCCTTCGGACGCCTCTATCCTTAAGCTATCCTGTATGTTGCCCTCCTTGTCAAAGGCGTCGAATGACACGCGGACAAGGGCGTTCTTTCCCCTGACCTGCTCCTCCTTGAGATCGTCCACGCACATAAGTTCGCTCATATTGCATCCCTCAGGGAATTTTTCACAAACATCACGCTTCCGGCTCTTATTATGACGGAATGAACTTCTACTGCGCCGTTGGATTTCTTTACTCCCTTGAGGAAAGTCCCCTCGGTCACGCCAGATGCAATGAAAACGGACTTGTTGTCCTTGACCATGTCATCCATAGGCATTATCTTGCCATTGATTATCGCTTCGGGCGTACCATGCTTCTTAGCGCGCCCGATTTCATCGGCGTTTCGAAATATCATTTTACCTTCCATGTATCCGCCCATTGATTTGATTGCGGACGCGGCAAGCACGCCTTCCGGCGCTCCGCCAATTCCCATAAGCAAATCAGACGTGCCCATGCACGTCCCTATAGCGCCGTGCACGTCCCCGTCTCTTATCAGTATGACGCGACAGCCGGTTTTTCTTAACGATGCTATCAATTCCTTGTGCCTGTCCCTGTCAAGTACCGTAACTCTAATTTCGCCAACCGGTTTTTGGAGCGCATGCGCTGCGGCTTTGACATTTTCTTCTGCGCTAAGCGCCAGCGAAACTTTCCTGCCTATGCCAGGGCCGGCGACTATTTTCTCCATATACGTATCAGGCGCTTGAAGAAGCATTCCTCGCGATGCAGATGCTAAAACGGATAGAGAACCATAATCTCCACGAGCTGTTATGTCGGTTCCTTCCAAGGGATCCACGGCAATGTCTATCGGCATTCCGCCTTTCCCCAGCTTCTCACCGATATAGAGCATGGGCGCTTCGTCTCGCTCGCCCTCGCCTATGACTATCCTGCCGTCAAAATCCATGGCGTTCATGGCCTCGCGCATCGCCTTGACTGCCGCGGCATCGGCGGCCTTTGAATCGCCCAAGCCTATCCATTCATATGAAGCTGTAGCAGCCCTTTGCGTGGCGTTCAGCAGACCATGCAATATTTCATTGTCCATTCTTTTCATCCTGCCAAAGTTTTACAAAACCCGAATAATTCTCGGCTATCATGCGCACGGCGTCGCTTCGTGAAAACTTGCCGCTCTTGTAGCCTTCAAGCGGCTCCCAGAATATCGTCCTGCCCACGGCAAATCCTATTATCCCTGGAATCTTCGCCCCGAC
Organism: archaeon; assembly: GCA_035290885.1. Classification (GTDB taxonomy): domain Archaea; phylum Aenigmatarchaeota; class Aenigmatarchaeia; order GW2011-AR5; family GW2011-AR5; genus JACQID01. Next base: position 5,712 of record DATDTL010000043.1, on the reverse strand, counting down.
TTTCAGCCATTCGGCGACTTTTTCCTTGCTTTCGCCGCGGCCAAGCGTGACGACGCCCGCATTCCTGCCGCCTGCCTGCGCTTGCGCAACAAGGCCGCGCGAATCCTCTGCCTTGTCAACGCCTTCCAATTTCCATACATCAGGCTCTATCGCATAGTCCTGTATCATCTTCATCGCCTTTACCATGAGCTTCGGCCTTAATTCGGCGTCGTATTTCTCCTTGCCGCCTGCCATTTGCTTTTCCGTGGCAGGAACAAGCAGCTAAAACAGCAGTTTTCTTCCCGATAGTTTCAGGTAATTGTCCAGTTTTTTCAGCCTTTCCATCTGCCTGTAATTGATTTCGTCGTTTCCTTCGGGATTCAGCCGAACGAGCACTTTCACGTAATCCGGGTTGAATTTCTGTATATGCACCGGAAAAGCGGAGCCGTAATCAAAATCAAACTCGTCCTGCCCGGACTTTTCGCATGGCATGGCAAACGTTATTCCGTTCCTTTTTGCATCCTCAAGTATGGCAAAGCCGAACTGCTCGTCCACGAGTATGCCCCTGCCGCTTTTCTTGCTCTTTATAGACTGGATAAAGCCTTCATAAATGATTTTCTTGTAATCGGAAATCTTCTTCGCCTCTTCAGGCGTAGGCTCCCTCCCCTTTATCCCGAACATCTTTTCAAGGAACGAGCCGCGGTGGTCAAACGCCAGTATCAAAAGCTCCATTTCAACACCTCTTTCATACTTTATCATACTTTGTCTATCAAATATTTAAATATCTAAAGTAGGTCCATGCCCTCCAGTTCCTGCGGTATTGCGCACCTTCCGGAAAACGCGCATGCCACGCTTGTCACGGAATCCATTTGCTCCTTTATAGGTTCTGCGCTGCCGTAGGTTATCAGTATTCTGTCCATATCTTGGGGCACGTAATCGCCGTATTCGTAGTTCTGTTCCCCGTCCACGAAGAAAGCAAGAGCCGGTGTGCCGTCATCGCAATAACTTTTGGTTTCCGTGCTGAAGCACGTGGAATTGAAAGCCATGCCGAGAGACGAAAAGAAAGCGCCGATAGGGGCTTTCCTGCCTTCCAGATGCAAAAGATAGCCGCCGTAAGGGTTGTTTACATGAAGATGAATATTACGGTCTATGTGTTCGTATTTCTCCTTGGCGAAATCCATCTCGTTGCCATTGATGAACACCTTGAAGTCCGCGTGAGCGTGATAGAATTCTTGTTCAGGCAAACCGCTCTTCGGCTCCGCGGCGTTTGGCAAAATTGGCATACCGCTTCCGGCTGCTGCGTTGCCGGTAATTGCGGAAAGCGCATAGACTACCAGAAAGCCCGCTATAATACCGGCAACAATATAGAGCTTCATTTTTCCACTATCACGTCAGTCCTGTATTTCCATATTCTTGGCCCATACGGCAACACCCGCACGGTCTTGAGTATTGTACCATTGAGCTTGCCTGCAATAATTTGCTCTCGCTCCTTTAATTCGGTTTCGGCTGCGAAAAAATAGACGCTGACGGTGCCATGCGGCTTCAGAACTGCCAAGGCTTCGTTCAGGAACTCTTCGCTCGTCTCCGGCAGCGGCATCAGGACCCGATCGAAACCGCCTTTGAATGCGGCATATTTCTCCCTGACGTCGCCCGCCACGGCTTCCACGTTCGGGGTCTTGTTCAAAACAATATTTTTCCGGAAAGAATCCACGGCATCCGGATTTATCTCTATGCCAACGCATCGGCCGGGCTTCGCCTTCTTTGCGATGACTATCGGCAGCGCGCCTATGCCGGCAAAGAATATCATCACGTCTTCGCCTTCCTTTATTTCAGAGGCGGCGCGCGCCCTTTCAGTGGATTCGCGCTGCGAGAAGTACGACTTTCGCGGGTCAACGGCGAAGCGGCAGCCGTTCTCAACATGCATCACTTCCGTGTTCCGCGAGCCGGCCATTATCTTCAGCATCCTTGTCCTGTAAATGCCCTTCCTTGGCGACGCTTTCTCAAGCACAGTCTTCACATTAGGGTGCTGTTTCATGAGCGCTTTAGCTATGATTTTTTTCTTTTTCTTCAGCGCTTCGGGAATCTCTATTATTGCAACGGCCTTGTCGCGGTTTCCGATGACGTCAAATGAAGAAGGCACCAGCGCGGCTTCGCCTTTTTTCAGCTTCTTTGCCAGAAGATCGTGGAGCGCCATTATGCTATTTGCAGGTCATGCTTTAATATTGCCGCTGCAATCCTATAGAATGGCCTTGGAAACCGGCATTCTTTTCGGCATCCTCACGATGATAGGATTCGGCCTTAACAGCGCTCTTGTGCAGGGGGTGATTAAAAAGATAGGCAAACTCAACGCCATGGCATACCAAGCCCTGATAAGCGCGGCACTTCTTGTCCCGGCTTTCCTACTGTATCCTGCCGGATTCTATTTCTTGCCGGAGCAAATACTGATTGCAACGGGCATAGCCCTGCTGGGCGTGGTGCCGTTGTTCACGTTCTACAAGGCGCTTGAAGCCGGGAAGATCGGCGTGATTGTGCCGGTTGCCAATTCCGCGAGCGTATTCACCGTCATGTTTTCGGTGGCATTCCTCGGCGAGAGCCTGACAGGCATCAAGCTGGCTTCGGTTGCTGCGATAATACTTGGTGTGATAACGGTGTCCGTCAAGCCGGATGACCTAAAGAAAGGCATCTCGGCAGGCGTGCCTTATGCCCTTGTCACTTCCGTGCTATGGGGAGCGTATTACTTCCTGCTCAAATATCCGGTTTCGGCGATGGGCCCGCTCTTTACCGCGGTCGTGACGCAGGCCGGCATAGGAATATTTGCCGGTCTGGTTGCCCTAAAACAAGGCAAGTTAAACACGCGCATAGACATGAAAACGGCTACAGACCTGCTTAAAGTGAGCTTTCTTGTCGCCATAGGCACCGCGGCATACAGCGTTGGAATAGTTGCTTCGGATGTAAGCATAGTTGGCCCGTTGGCGTTCGCAGCTCCAGTCGTCAGCGTTCTTTACGCGCGCTTTTTCCTCAAGGAGAGACTCGATATTCATCAGTATCTCGCGCTCTTTCTGATAGTAGCCGGCATAATCGCGCTTTCGTTCTGATTTAAGGGTTAAGAGCAAATAACATAATGCAAAAAATAATCGGCATTGTCGGGCGGATAGGGGCCGGCAAGGACACTGTCGCCGAATACCTCGCAAGAAAATACCGATACGCAGTCGTGGCGTTCCGCGACGCCGTCAAGGACGTGACAGAAAAGGAAGGGCTGGAGGCGAACCGCGCCAACATGCAGGCCGTGAGCAAAAAATACCGCGACCGTTACGGCGCCGATTATTTCACGAATATAGTTCTGAAAAAAATAGGTGAAAGCGGACCAAAGGTCATTGTCAAGGAGATGCGCACCGATGGCGACGTGCTGCCCCTGAAGAAGGCGTTCCCGCGGATGAAGATAATAATTACGGAAGCGCACGCAGAGAAGCGGTTTGAGCGCATGTTCGCGCGCGGCAGGCCCGGGGATCCCCAGACGCTTGAGGAATTTGAAAAACAGGATGAGCGCGAGGAGGAGCTTGGCTACACGCAGGCTCTGGAATATGCGGACTTCACGATAAAGAACGACGGAACGCTTGGCGAGCTGTACGAAAAGATTGATAAGCTTTTCAAGACAACCCAATACGACGAGTGATGCAATGAAAATAGTTATTCTTGGCATGGCAGGCTCCGGAAAAGGGACGCAGGCGCCTTTGCTTTCCAAAAAATACGGCATCCCCCATATATCAATGGGCGATCTGCTTCGCGAAGAAGTCAAGAACGACTCTACTATAGCCAAAAAGATAAAGGAAATAATAAACGCCGGCAGGCTTGTGCCGGACGAGCTCACGGTAAGCATTATCAGGGCACGGCTTTCGCGGGGCGACTGCTCCAAAGGATTTATTCTTGACGGATTCCCGCGCACCGTTACGCAGGCCGAGATGCTTGGCGAGAAGTTTGACGCCGCGATACTGCTTGAACTGGGCGATGCCATTGCCGTGGAAAGGCTCTCCGGCAGGCGGCAATGCCGCGAATGCGGCAAGATATACTCAAGAACTGGAAAATGCGGCGCCTGCGGCGGCCCGCTTTACCAACGGGACGACGACAAGCCCGATGTGATAAAAAAAAGGCTGGAAATCTACCATACTGAAACGACTCCTCTCATTGCCTATTACAAGAAAAAGAACATTTTGAAGCCTGTTGACGCGTCGCAAGCGGTGAATGCCGTATTCGCCGACATAGAAAAAGCGCTAAAGTATTAATGCAATTGTATGCCGCTTCCGTGCCAATATGCCATATTGACTGATTGACATACTTCTTCCATTGACAAGGCGCCTAAAAGTATAGACGGCCTGTCGCCTCTTCTCTGTTTTGTTCCTTTCGTCGCGGCCCTATGCCGGATCTGTCCGCCCTTGGCCATGACGTTCAGCCCCGCTTCCCTGAGATTATTAAGATACCTGTCCCATGCTTCCTGTCGCAATTGCGGCAAAGGAGCCGAAGGATTGGCATAAATCTCCATGCCGATAGTGGCGGCCCCGCCAAGACTAAGCCTAAAGTATCCGTCTATTGGGCGTAAGCTGGTAGCCCTATATTCCATAAGAGAAATTATTACCAATTTATTAAAGCTGTTTCCCCGTTCTTTATCCCAGAGCCTTTGTTGACTTCAAGCACGAACATTGACTTCTCCTTCGGGGCATATGGCTTGCACGTCGCAGCGCACGGCTCAAGGGACGCGACGTCCACGACCCGGAAATCCGAGGAAACGAATATTATGTCCAGCGGAATCAGGGTATCCTTCATCCAGAAGGAATGATAATCTTCGCCGGGAAACATGAAAAGCATGCCGTGCCCTTCGGGCAACGAAGCGCGGTGCATCAGCCCTGTTGACCGTTCTTCGTATGTATTGGCTATCTCCACGCTGTAGGTATGATTGCCCACCGTTATGGACGTCGCCGCCGCTCCCGTGTCGCTGGAAGGGAGTTCAATGAAAAAGGCAATTGACGACAAAAACATGAGCACAGTGAACCATTTCATGAAATTTATTGGCGGCGGCTGTTTAAATTTCCGCTTTGAATATTTCCATGCAAGCGTTGCTTTAGGAAAGGCATAAAAATACTCCCCCTCATGAAGGTAAAATGGACTTTGCAACTTTAATGTCCATACGCGCATATGATATCGGTAGAGGCATGTAAAATATGGTTAGCGTCAACGGAAGGAACAAGATGATGCCGGGAAGAGAAATCACAGATAAATCTGGCCAGAGATTTCACGTTTTGGTCATGCCACGGGAAGTAGTACTGGTTCCAATACCGAAAGACCCGCTCAAGCCATTGAGAGAAGAAGGCAGGAAGATCCCGACCAACCTCACAATCAAAGACCTGAAACGCATGGCACTTAAAAAGGCGATGCGTGAGGCATGAAACGGCGTGCCCAATCATGAGTGGCTTGCCGGACAGAATAAGCGGTGAAGTTGTCCTTACGCGGGCACGCTTTCTGGCGAGTATTGCCCAAGCTGGAGTATTAACTTTATGCCTAATCCGCCTTTTCCAAAATTATTGAAAAATCCATCAACCTTTCGTCCTGTCCCTTATCATGGCATACATCGCTATTGCCGGCAGTATGAGCAGGGAGCATGCGACCAATGCGGCCTGCGGGCCGTAAGAGTCGGCTATCCAGCCTCCCAGAAAGAGCGCGATTATGCCTACGATGCTGTAG
>DATDTL010000042.1:0-5307 GCA_035290885.1 archaeon | reverse complement strand
CCCCTATCGGAAAGGAATTTAAGCCGTAGGTTCTTTATGCAGCAATGGAACTTCTTGGGTTGTACCGCGAACTCCGTGCCAAGCACGGCCCGCAGAAGTGGTGGCCGCAGCGCACTGAAGAAAAGTTCGAGATCTGCATCGGCGCGATACTGACCCAGAACACCGCGTGGAGGAACGTCGAGAAGGCGCTGGATAATCTTATAGCCGAAGATGCGGTGTCGCCGGAAAAGATTGCCGCGATGCACGAACGAAAATTGCAGCGCATAATCCGGCCGTCCGGGTTCTTCCGGCAGAAATCCAAGCGGCTCAAAATCTTAGCGCGGTTCGTGCTTTCGTATGGCTCTTTTGGTGGCTTCTCAAAGCGCATAACAAGGGAGGAGCTTCTTCGCGTGAAAGGCATAGGCAGGGAAACCGCGGATTGCATACTGCTCTATGCGTGCGGGAAGCCGTTCTTTGTCGTTGACGCCTATACGCGAAGGCTTTTGTCAAGCCGCGGTTTCATAAACGGCGGCGAGCGGTACGATGAGATTCAGGGGCTTTTCGAGTCTTCGCTGCCAAAAAGCGTGCGGGTGTACAGGGAATACCACGGCCTGATAGTTCAGGAAGGAAAGGAGTTGCGGAAAAGCATTAATACCCTATGAGTGAATTACATATAACGGTGCGGAAATGACAAGAGTTATAGCTATTTGCTCCGGCAAGGGAGGCGCCGGCAAGACTACGGTCACTGCGAACCTCGGCGCGAGGCTTGCGCAGATGGGCAAGAGCGTCGTTGTGCTTGACGCGAACCTTACTACGCCTAACCTTGGCATGCATTTTGGCATGCCGCTTTACCCGGTGACGCTGCATGACGTTCTCAAGGGCAAGGCATCCATAAATCAGGCCATGTACGATCAGGATAACGGCCTGAGGATAGTGCCTGCCGGCATATCCATCCGCGATCTTCGCGGCGTTGATGCGCGCGATTTGCCAAACGCCATGCTTGACCTTCTCGGCAACGCCGACATAGTGCTGGTGGACGTCGCAGCCGGCCTCGGCCGCGAGGCGCTGTCTGCAATGGAAGCCTCGGATGAGCTTATACTTGTCGTAAATCCGGAAATGACCTCGGTCACGGACGCGCTGAAAGCGGCAAAGCTCGCGGAGCAGGTCGGCACGAAAGTTCTTGGCGTGGTGCTTAACAAGGTCAGGGGCCTTTCCCACGAGATGAAGACCGATGACATACGCCTCATGCTGGACGGCATGGACGTGCTTGCCGAGATACCGGAGGACATTGACGTGCAAAGAAGCATCGCTGCAAGGACGCCGGTAGTGTATCATTCGCCGCGCTCTGAAGCAGCCTATCACCTGAGGAAGCTGGCATCCGGCATAGCCGGCGAGAAATTCACGGAACGCCAGCCGGTTGGCAGAAGGCTGTGGAGAGCCTTCTTCGGAAGAAAATAGCGGGCGATGCCATGGAATGCAGTCATTGCAGTTTCTGCCTAAAAGAAGCGAAGTGCCGCAAAGGCTTCCACATATGTACGTTTCGCGACAGCGCGAAGGATATCATGCCCGTGAAATGGAAGCCCGGCGAAAGGAAATGAAAGTTTTCAATTCTTCCCACGCCCTTGTCATGAATATCGCGGCAATGCCCCAACCAAACGGCAGCCAGAACGGTATGCCGATAAAATCAGGAGCGGAATAGCTCCATGCGCCGAAGAATATCTCAATTGACTCGGCAGAGGCGCCCCATATTGCCATGACAAGGTAGAAAATGACTTCTTTCGTTTCGTATTTTATTGCGAACATGGCAAGGCTTATGGCAATGATAATGCCCGTAAGCATGAGGGAATTACTCCAGAACAATGCGACAGCTGCAAGAGACGCTGCTGTCAACAAGAAAGTTATCACAAAAGAAACGGCCGGAAAATAGGTCTTTGGAGTCATGGGGACATCGCATCCGCGTCTATTTCAAACGCAACCACCGGCGTGTCTATGCCCCAATTTTGCAGGACCTGCGGGTGCACTTCGCCTGTTATGCCAACCGCCTTCTTTCCGACGATGATTTCCGCCTGCCTTCCTTCTATGAAGCTTTTGTTTTTCGACGGCCTCAACTCGTATTTGACCCCGAGCATCCCCAGAAGTGCGTCAACAGCCGACGAGATGTCTTCGTATCCTACGGACGTGTCCGCCATAGCTGCGGCGAGCTTCGCCTCGCTTTTTGGCTCCCGGTCAAGCGAGGCGCATTCGCCAAATTCAAACACTTTATGCGGGTATTCCACGTGCAGGTTCTTGCCAAGCAGGTTAAGGAGCGACGGCATCACGCTGTTTCTCACTGCCGAGTACGTCTCGCTCATGTAATTTTCTATTTCAATAGCCCTTTCCGCAGAAAGCATCTTGTTTTGAAGCGCAGTGTTGTTTGAAAGTATTGGCGACATTATCTCCTGAAATCCCAGCCCTATCATGCATCGCCTTGCCCTCTTGGACAGCAATGTGAATTGCGAAAACCCGCCGTGCGTGAAGCTCCGAACTTCCAATGGCTGCATGTTGTCGTAGCCGTAGGCGACGGCAACGTCCTCCATCACGTCAAAAGGATGCATCACGTCCCTCCTGTAATACGGTATGGTAACCGTGATGTTGCCGGCTTTTTTCGCGGCATCGTATTGCATGGACTTGAGAAGCGAGATTATTTCTGAGGCGCTAAGATCCAATCCCAGCCTCTCCTTGGCAAGGCTCTGGGGAAATGCCATTTTCTCCCCGAAAGACAGAGGCGTAGCCACCTTCCTGCCCAAGGGAGTCGCATACGGATACCGGACTTCTATCGTTTCTATGGATGCGCCGCGGTCCTGCAGCGCCAGCGCTATTATGTTTACCGCGAGAATTGTGGGCTTGATGTCGCTTCCGGTGGCTTCTATGAAAATGTCAGAGGCGCCCTTCGTTACGCGGCCAAGGCGGTTGCTGTTTATCACCGGCGGGAACGAAAGCACTTGGTCCGTTGAGTCCATGAATATCGGGTAAAGCTTGTGCTTCTTCACGATATGCCCGTACTGCCGGCCTTTGGGATGTTTCTCCAGTATGGCGTCAAGGGTCATCTCTTCGTCAAATTCAAGCGGCGCGAACTTTATGCCCAGAGGCTCAACTGCCTTGTAGTGCAGCGGAAACTTGGCATCGGCGTAATTGTATATGCCTATGGATATCTTCTCCCTCTTCCTGCCGAAGTTCTCGGCTATTTTTTCCTGCAGTTGTATGAGGTCCAGCAACAGCTCTTCCGTAATGTTGACGTTCTTGGCAATAAAGCCGGCTATATATGGCCGTATCTCCTCCATGTTCTTGTCCACTATGATATTCTTCCCGCTTTTCCTTGCCTTCAGCTTGGGCACGCCCTTCTCGCGGTAAACCCGCGCCACGCCTTCGACGCTCCAGAGGTCGGGCCTGTTGGTATCGCCTATCTCCAGTTTTATTTTATCGTCCTTCTCTTCTTCTATCTCCCCTTTCACGCGGTCAAGCATGTCGCCGGTTATTTTCCTGCCGGCAAGCCTTTCCAAAACCTTGCGCGAAACTTCTATTGTGGGCATCAGTAAGTCACCTTCATATTCCTAAGATAGTTCAGGTCCGTGCTGAACAAATCGCGGATATCTTTTATTCCCATGTTGAACATGCCTATCCTGTCAATGCCAAGGCCCCATGCTATAACCGGCACGGTTATGCCAAGCGGCGCCAGCATCTCCTGCCTGAACATGCCCGCGCCTCCAAGTTCAATCCATCCAAGATCAGGATGCTTGGCGTAGAGTGATGCGGACGGCTCGGTGAACGGGAAGTAGCTTGGCGTGACTTTTATTTTCTCGGCATTCGCGAATTCCTTCCCGAACATCTTGAGCATGCCTATGAGATGGCGAAGGTTCAGCTCCTCGTCCAGTATTATTCCCTCGACTTGGAAGAAGTCTGCAAGGTGCGTGGCGTCTATCACGTCATGGCGGAAGCATCTGGCAACCGAGAAGTATTTGCCCGGTATCTTCGGCTTGGATGCAAGCGTCTTTGCCGAAAGCACCGTGCCCTGCGTTCTTAGTATGTGCCTGTGGGCACGTTGGACATCATACCGGTATTCCCAGCCCCTTGACTCCGCCGTGCCTTTCTCGTGGGCGTCCTTGACGGCTTCAAGTATCGCAGGATCAAGGCTTTTTGCGTACTTCGGCTCCTTGACAAAGTATGCGTCATGAATGTCACGGGCTGAGTGGTGCTGCGGCATGAAGAGCGCATCCATGTTCCAGAACTCCGTCTCGACGATTGGGCCGCGCATTTCCTCAAACCCGAGGAACGCGAGCTTCTGCTTGACATGGTCAAGGAACGCTGCATAGTGGTGCTTCTTTCCCGGGTAGATTTTCTTGCCTGCCACCGTGACATTGTATTTCTTCAGTTTCGCCTCGCGCCACAATCCAGTCTTTATGAGTTCCGGAGGTATGTTCGCTATCTCGCGGCCAAGATACTGTTGCGCCTTCTTCACTATGCCATCGCGTTCTTTTTCCGCCAGATTTCGGGAAAGAAGTATCTGCAGGTGGAAATCATCCGCCTCCCCGTTCTTTGCAACGCTTTCCAAGGCATCCTGCAATTCAAATTTGCCGGGCGTCTTCACCAGCGATATCTTTCCGTTTTCAATTGCAAGCCAGCCGTTCCTTTTTGCCCATTGTATCGCGATGGGGAAGTCCTCCATTTTCTGTGCTTCCAACATGGTCATCGGGCCTTTCGCCAAGGCATCGGCCAGCCGCTTCTCCGGCAGCCCCTTGTCAAGATACTTCTTCCCTTCGTCGGTCAACTTGTACATTGCTATCACTTGAACGCCGGTAGATTTAAGATTTGTTCTGTTTGGTCCCTATCGTGTTTATTTACCATGCCCACTTTCTTGACAGTCTTCCTCCACGAGGTTTACGGTCCTTCCCGCCACGCGACTTTATATGAACTCCCTGCACGTAAACTATCCTGTCATCGCGTGGTACCGTTGATGGCTCCTCCCTAGGCGATACAGGGTATGCCCGAGTGAGCGTCGGATCTTTACTTTCTTCGTTATATCTTTCCACGGCATTCTGTATATGTGTCGCAATATCCGGATGCATCTCTAAGGCTTCTGAATAAGGCACCTTTTTCCTGAGTTCATAATTGCGTACGCCTCCTACTCTAATCCACGGTTCTCCGTTATATTCTATTCCCATTTTCACAACCTCCGAATTTTATTTTCATAGCTTTCGCTAACATGACATAGAGGCCCGCATATTCGCGGGCCTATTTAAACTTGAAGAAGAGCCCTGCAGGTAAAGGGTTCAATTTTATGTAAATAAGGCT
>DATDTL010000041.1:0-2555 GCA_035290885.1 archaeon | reverse complement strand
CTCTACAAGCTCGCGAAACACGGATATTTCGGCGGTCGTCACACTGTTTTTGAAAATATAGTCAAAGGCTTCAAGCCGCAGCATCTGGGAAAGAAAGGACAGCGGCGAGTTGACGAGCTTGCGACAGATATGATACGAGAGGGTCTTCTGGTAAGGAAGCCGACTTCGTACGGCCTTCATGTGCGTTTGAATTCTGCCATGTCAGCAGAAATAAAAAAGCGTATAAAAGATGCACTGGATATAGATCTCTCTTAATGAGGCAACAATAAAACCTACGCAAAACTAATTGAATGAAGAAACATGAAAACAAAATGAAAGCAAAAAATCTATCCGAACAGCGCGCCTAATCCGGCAGCAGCTTCTTCGGCTTTCTTTGCATCGTCTTCTTCCTTCTTCTCTTCCTTTTTGGCTTCTCCGGCAACTGCCGCAGGTGCCGCTGCCGCTACAGGCATGGCGGCCTTGCTTATGGCGTCCTCGATGTTGACGCCCTCAAGCGCCGCAACGAGTGCCTTTATCTGGGCCTCTTCCACTTTTTCGCCTGCTGCTTCAGCGACCTTCTTCACGTTCGCTTCGTTTATGGGTTTTCCTGCGGAGTGGAGGAGGAGCGCTCCGTATACTAGATTCATTGTTCAAAACCTCCTAAATATTTGCTCCAAGCGCCTTCGCTTCGCGCGCTGCCTTGGCGAGCACGTCGCCTATGAAGTCCCTGTCAATTATGTCCGCTTCTATGACAAGGCTTCTCGCTTCGCTGAACGCTTTCTGTATCATGATGGATATGTTGTCTTTCGTGGCATACCCGGCGTTGACGGACAGGTTGAGCGCCGCGGCCACGCACGCCTCCACGTTCCTCTGGTATTCGTCCTTGTCTATGTCCAGCACTTTGCCTTCGTATATGACTCCGTTCTCCCATGCGCAGACCATGTCTATGCCTATCTGCATGGGCTCAAGCTTGAGAAGATTGAATCCGTTGACCATGTCTGGAGTTATCTTGTCCCCCTTCTTCGCCACAACCTTGTCCTGAGACACGGCTATCTTGCCCGCCTCAACCGTGGTCTTGAGCCCGAGCTTCTGGAGGGTCGTTATTGCGGGTCCGGGCGGCAGGCCGGTCGGGCCTTTTTGCACGGTTATGTCCTGCGGAGCAATGTCACCTATCTTGGCGCCGGAAGCTATTCTGTTCTGCTTCAGTGCCGCATAAAGGCGGAACGGACTGTCGTTGGAAAGTATGATTGCGGATTCGCCGGCTACCTTGCCGGAAAGTACTGAGAGATCGTGGCCGCTTTTCTCCATGGCCTTTGTCAATATGATGTTCTTTGCCGCCTTGATCGTGGCTTTGCCGGACAGCTTGGACTTTATCTTCTGCATCTGCTTCGTTGGCATCTTGTGGATGTTAAGTATGCCTATCACGGAATAAGAGCCGAGCAGCTTCGCAAGCTCTTCCACTTTCCTCGGTTTTTCAGATTTAAGCATCTATCCTCACCGGTTTGCCCATAGTGGTCTTGATGTACAGCGTCTTTATCTGGTTCGCGCCCTTGGGCAGCAGCGCCTTGACGTCGTTTATGACGGCTTCGGCGTTTTCCTTTATCTGTTCGTCCGTCATCGCTTCGTTGCCGACCGGCACGTTGATGGCCGGCGCGTCGCGCACCCTTACAGTAACGGATTTCTTCAGCCCCTTCATTATCGCTTCTGCCGGCACGTTCGGCGGCAATGGCTTTGGCATCTTGCCTTTTGGCCCTAGGAACTTGCCCAGCACCTTGCCTACCGTTGCCATGAGCGCGGGCTCGCAGAGAAAATAATCATACTTGTTGATGACCGCCCTCATCTTTTTCATGTCCTGCTGAAGCTCGTCAAGGCCGGCCCTGTTTATGGCATCAGGCACGCTGTCGGATATCACGCCCACCTGCACGTCCCTGCCGCGGCCGTGGGGAAGCACAGTTTCCTTGGAGAACCTGTTCTCGGGCTTCTTGACGTCTATGTTCTTCAGCGTCATGCCAAGGTCTATCGTCTGGGTGAATTTCTTCTTCTCCTGTTTTCGGAGCTCCTGTATAGCCTGTTCGAGTTTCATAACAATCCTCCTGTCGCGAAAACGCAACAGTATGCGGATTCATCTAATTATCATCGTAAAGTATAAAAAAGGTTCTTTTCGTGCATGAATCCCAGTTGAACCATATGCTTACAACAAAAAGGAATGCCAAAGGCAAATGCGTCCAAGAATCGCAGACTTTCGGCATTTTCCCTATTTTCGCCAACGCCCGCCGCTTTATCGCCATCTTCATCGCAGTGGTCGGTAGTTTACATAGGCATACGCATAAAGGTTGCACGGGCAATATACGTCATTGGTGTCAGTTATTCTCGTCTTCGTTGGCGCCAATCCTGTCGTCCATGGCGCCCAAGGCGGCCGAGAACGTCTTCCTTGTGGCGTTCAAGCGGTTCTCCACGTCAAATATCTTGCGCGCAAGCTCCCTGTAGTTCATGTCCATTTCCTTCTGGTGGTCAATCCTTGTTTCTTCGAGACGGCTCTCTATCGTGTAAAACTCCTTTCCTACGTCGTAGCGTAT
>DATDTL010000040.1:0-4439 GCA_035290885.1 archaeon | reverse complement strand
AGTGCTTTCTGCCTTCGTCTCGGAGAATGAGCCGGTTGCCTATAACGGAGGGCGTTACATGCAGCTGGGCAGAAGCGCAAGGAAGCCTTCCGGCAAGGAGCGCGAAAGGATAAAGCGCATTATGGAAAAACACAGGAAAGCTGCAGCTTAATTCTGAATGGCGCCATAGGATACTGTTATAGTAAATTGCAATAATAATGGAGTTTTTAGCTGCGATTTACTATTATAAATAAATTTCTCAAGGGATTATTGTTATGAAGGAAGTGTTTTTCGTCAAGCCTGAAGACAGGATCAAGGCCGAGGACGCCCTGAAAAAGGACGACGTTGTCAGCAGGGGCAGCATCGTGCTGCGTTCTGCCGCTTCCATGGACGTGAAGGAAGAGGGATATTTCATAATTATAGACTGCTCGGACGAGGGCGTCGCTAGGGCGCAGGAGCTTCTTTCCGGCATCGCGCAGAAATACAAGCGCAGGGATGCCGTGCTGAAGAAGCTCGAAGAGCAGGAGGACGCGGCCCTTCAGGGGTTCGGAAGCTTCATGGGTTGAGCATATGAACATTAGTTCCACGCCGGTCATGACTGACAGGGGAATAGGCGACATTGACGACTTCCACGCATTCAGGGAAAAGAAATACAACTTCCTTTACCTTTGCAACACATGCGCCAGAAGTTTTGATTCCATTCTTTCCATGAGCGAGTGTAAGTTCTGCTCCTCGCCGGTGAAGGAGCTCTCCGCAAGGCAGAACCATCCGCTCATCGGTGAAAGTTATTTTAGGTACTATTGCAGCAAATGCGAGAAGAATTTTCTCTCGCCCGTGAAGCACGACGAATGCCAGATATGCGGCTTCCGGATAGTCCATTTCTACAAGTGGCAGGACATGCCGCTGAAGGACAAGCTCATGGCTGGCCTTTTCAAGAAAGTGGATTTTAACAAAGCGCCTGTTGCCGCGAAAACCAAGGAGGAGCCGAAAAAACTCGCAGTCTTGAAGCTGCCGGATTTTGCAGCGATTTTGTCAAAGTTGAAGTCCGTGCGCATGGAAGAGCCAAAGCCCCTGCAGGAAGAATTGCCTACGTTTTGACGCAGGCCCGTAAGACGGAAGCAAATGCTTCCGTCTTGATTGAACCCCCCACCCTATTTAGAACTTTTTCGGGTTCTGACGCGCTTCACATAAGCGTACATGAAAGTAAGCGATGCGATCCCGAAGATTGTTGAATAAGACATCACAGCAGCCATTCCAAGAATGCCGAAGGATATCGTTGCTGCATTGGCCTGCATGGCCTGGGCAACCGGCACGCCGCTGATGGCGGCGGTGATTGCAGGCCACGCGAAGATTGCAAGAGGTATTAGCGAGAGCAGGAAAATGGCCATCTGTATGCCGCTGAGAAGCCACCAGTACGCTAAAACATCAAACTTGTTGTGCATGAAAATGCTGTAGCTCTCCTTCATGGAATTTATGAGCCCCTTGCTTTCGAGCACGATTATGGGGGTGTACATCATGAAGATCAGGCCTATGATTATGCCAAATGGAATGTTTACAATAGGTAGGCCGACATCCATCATGCTTATGGCGCTGCTAACAATACCCACGAGAACCGTGGCTCCCAGCATCTTCAGGTATTTATTTTTGGCATACCTGTAAGAATGGGAAACGTCAAGATCCTTGCCTTTCCAGTAGTCGCTTGCGTCATGAACATAAGCCGTGACAAAGAATATGGATGCAAGCGCAATGATTATCAGTATGATCACGAAAGTCCCTATTGCCGAAAAGAGCGCGCCAAGAGAGCCGCTCGCAAGAATGCCCTGAACAAGCATGAAAGCCGATAGCAGCATCGCCGAGTTTATCGCAAACATCGGCATCAGCCTGTGCCCGGACAAGGCATAAGCCGCAGCCTTGCCGAAAATCTTTCCGTAGTCTATTTCCATTATTTCTTCCCTTTGGTTCCCCTTAGCTGGGCATACAGGAACGTCAGAGATGCCATATAGAATACCTGCATATACGCCATAAGCGCGGCTACTGGCAAGCTGAGAAGGGCAAAATACGGGAGGGCGGTATTTAGGGCGGCTATAATTGATGTCATGTCCGTCCCATCAGGAACAGACGCGAGAAAGCCGGCTATTACCAGTGCCACAATAGCGGCCATGATGGCTCCTGCGATCAGGCCTGCAATTATCAGGTAAAGAAATACGGATTTCTTGTTGGACATGAACGTCCTGAAGCTTTCCTTCAGGGAGTCTATGAGCCCTTTGCTCTCCAGCACTATTATAGGATAGTAAAGCAGCAGGAACATGGAAACTATGACGCTTATCCCGTTCTCTATTATGAATTTGGCTATAGCGGCTGCTGGCGAGCTGTCAAGTGCAAGTATCAGGGACAGCGGAAAGAGCGCGATGCCGGCTGCAAGGGATACGGCGTATACTATTGCCACGGCCCCCAGCGCCTTGAGGTATTTGCTCTTCGCATAGTCATAGGATGCCGAAAGCTTCTCCTTGCTTCCTTTGGCGTGCCGGAAGGCGTTGTGTACATAGGCTATATGCAGGAATATGCCTGCAAACAGTATAACCAGAAAAATAATTCCAACAACGGCAAAAGCCCCTATCAATGAAAGGGCAACGGCATTGGTGCCTGTGCCCACTGCGTTTGACATCGCCCCTGCAGCGAACACCAAGGACAGCAGCATTGCCGAATAGAGCGCGAACATCGGAAGCAGCTTGTCAATCGAAAACGCGTATCTCAGGGCGCCGCCAAATATCTTGCTGTAATCAACACCCATAAATTTCTATGTCGCCAGAGCGTATTTAAAGAGCGTTACAACGCTTAGAGTTGATGCCGCACAGTACGGCAATGCAATGGGTTGCCTGTCATTCTTCTACCACGACGTAATCTTTCAATAAATTATTCGTAAACGCAAGCAGGGAAAGAAGAAGGAAACGCTTAAGTGATGCCCACGGGAAGTATGGAGATGCCACATCGCATGGACATTCCGAAACTTGCGCTCTCGGTGGCCGTTCCCCAAATGGCCGGCGCAGTAGGCGCCCTGTTCACGTATCCTGCGATATCCGGCTGGTACGCCTCGCTGGCGAAACCGTGGTTCACTCCGCCGCCGTGGATCTTCGCTCCTGTATGGACATTTCTATACCTTCTCATGGGCATCGCCCTCTATCTTGTGATGCAAAAATCCGGCAGGGAAGCCAAAAAAGGGATTCTGATATTCGGCATCCAGCTTGCCCTGAACGTGGCGTGGTCCGCGCTGTTCTTCGGCCTCCGCAATCCCGGCGCCGGGCTTGTTGGCATAGTGCTGCTGTGGATTGCCATAGCCGCGGCAATGCGGCAATTCATGAAAATAGACCCGAGAGCGGCGTATATGCTGGCGCCTTACATTCTATGGGTGACGTTTGCGGCCGTCCTTAATTATTACGTCTGGATCCTCAACGCCTGACCGTTGCATGGCATTCTTTGGCGCATCGGTTGAAATACTTTGGCTGCGTTATATTTTTATGCCCGACAGATGCCTTCTGACCGCTGAATCCGTGGCCGAAGGGCACGCGGATAAAGCATCGGACCAGATATCGGACGCAGTCCTAGACGCTATTCTGGAGAAGGATCCCGGCGCAAGGGTGGATTGCGAGACCCTGATAATGCAGGGCACGGTCATCATCACGGGGCAGATTACGACGTCGGCGTCCGTTGACATACCGTCGGTGGTCATAAGAACGCTGAAGGAAATAGGGATGGACGACCCGAATGACGGAATCGGCTGCGAGACCTGCAGCATAATGGTTTCCGTGACCGGGCAATCCCCCGACATAGCGCTGGGCGTCAACAAGCCGATCGGGGAGCAGGGCGCGGGAGACCAAGGCATAATGGTAGGCTATGCATGCGACGAAACGCCGGAATTGATGCCGCTGCCCATCATGCTCGCGCATAATCTCATGAAAAGATTCGCCGAGGCGCGGAAGCAGGGTATATTGCCGTACCTGAGGCCGGACGGGAAAAGTCAGGTGACCGTGGAATATGAAAACGGGGCATCCAAAAGGGTCGGCGCGGTCGTCATCGCGGCCCAGCATGAGGGAAGCGTCCCCGAAGAGCAGGTAAGGAAGGACGTGGCGGAAAAAATAATCAGAAACGTTATTCCCCCGGCCCTGCTTGACAACAAGACGGCTTTCGTCATAAACGGAACCGGAAGGTTCGTGATAGGCGGAACGCTGGCCGATACGGGCATAACCGGAAGGAAGATAGTCGTGGATTCTTATGGCCCTGCGGTTCCGCACGGAGGAGGCTGTTTCTCCGGGAAAGACCCGTCCAAGGTCGACCGGTCCGGCGCATATATGGCCCGTTACATGGCAAAGAACATAGTGGCGGCCGGGGTCGCAGGCAGGTGCGAGATACAGCTTGCGTACGCCATCGGCGTGGCGGAGCCCGTGTCCGTCGCGGTCCGGACT
>DATDTL010000039.1:0-12517 GCA_035290885.1 archaeon | reverse complement strand
AGGCTCAAGGCGCAGGTGGAGGCACTGAACCAGACGAAGGACAGCTGGAGCCAGCGCTTCTCGGACGTGAGCGAAAGGATAGGGGAGCTAAGGACCATGCTGACCGAGGCCGAAAGCAAGATGGCAGGCATAGAGGTCAAGGCCACGAAAGCCGCGGACCTTGTGGAGGAGCTTGACCCGGAAAAAATAATAGGGGAGATGCAGAGGAGGGACGCGCAGTATGAGGCGCTGAAGGCGAAGCTTGAAAGCTCCCAGTCCATATACGACAGCATCATCATCGACCTCAAGGACATACGGTCAAGGATCGGCATGTTCAGGGGTGTGGAGGGGCTCCTCAAGCTGAGCGACGAGGTCAAGGACGAGCTGATAGCGATACAGAAGATAAAGGCCGTGACCGAGGCGCATGCCGACAAGGTGGAAAGCATATTCATGGACTTCAGGGAAAACATCAAGGAATTCGCCAAGATATCCAACGCCGTGAAGGAGAGCCAGGCTTCCATATCCGAGATCAGGAAGCTTGCAGACGCGCACGACGGCCAGATAAAATTTCTGGCACCCAGAAAGGATCTGGAGCAGTTGTCCGCGAAGGTGGACGCGGTGTCGGAGAAGCTTGGCAAATATACGGAAACGATAAACAAGGCGTCCTTTGAGAGCGACCAGTTCCTCGGCATAGTCGAGGGCAACAGCAGGGCGATAGAGGAACTGAAGCAAAATCAGGCCCTCATTCAGAATTACATGGAAAACCGCGGCGCCCCGGGAGGCAAGGGCCTCGAAGAAACCGTACAGAGGAACAGCCAGAGGATAGAAGAAATCCTTGAAGTGCTGGAGCTTCTCGCCGGCAAAAATTCAAAGAATAAACGCAGGGGCGGCGCGGAAGCGGATGCCGCAGAAGAGCCGCCGGCAAAAGCGCCGGCCGGCAATGAATATAAGAAGCGCGCCGGCCCGGAAGGCAGAAAGGCGCCCCGAACGCGGCGGAAGCCGTGAAAGGCAAGTTTTTACCATAATATATGGGCATCGATTATATGCCGCTTATTCTTTCCATATTCCCGTGATATACCGGGCAAACCCGAAATATTTATATAATTGCCGCGGGCAAGTATTCCGATGGCCAACAGGCACGTCAAGACGATAAACGGCAAAAAATATTACTATGAATCCGTTCGCAAAGGCCGGAAGGTCACGTCCCGCTACATCGGCCCGGCGGAAAATGACACAACGAAAGAAATGGCTGAGCCTGTGGTTGCAGCAGAAAAGCCGGTCAAGGAAGAAGACCTCATAACGCCGGATGACCACTATATCGGATGAACAAATCACCGCTTTCAAACGGATTCTCTGTCATGATTACGGAGACATATGATTTTTCGCCAATCATAAAACAAAAAAGAAAAAATTGAAGAACTCAGATGTGCCTTGCCTTCAGGGTGCCTTCTTTCCTGTATTTCGCCCTTTCCACGGCCTTGTCTATCAGGCGCATGACTTCCTTGTTCAGGACGTCCATGGCGTCGGAACCGGTTCGCATCTTCTTCTTTGCGGCGTATTCTTTAACTTTGCTTCTTACCACGAGCATTTCTGCCATTTCTAAATCACCTTTTTCTAATTTCCGCCGGAAGTTTATATAACTTATGTCAATGCCCGTTTCAGGCGGTTTCCGGGCGTTTACGCCGCATAGAATAAAATCACGGGAATCATCAGGGATCCCATCAGCAGGCCGCGGGGGACGCCGACCTTGGCCGTGAAAACTCCAAGTGCGGTGCAGGTGAATAAAACGAGAATTCCGTATGCGCCTGAACCCATCGCAACCGCAAGAAGGATGAAGGCAATGACTCCTATCCTGAGTTTCTGCTGATTTTGCAGCAGGCGCAAAAATATTTTGGCGATGCGAAGGGTAATGACGGAGGCGACGGCTGCGGCAATCAACGAAGCGAACGCCGTTGCAAGAAACTCGCGCATGCCGATTTTTGCAAGGTCGCCTATCGCGACAGCAATGCCGCTTCGGCCCCTGTCAATCAGCCATAATGCAAGGATTGAAACGACTATATTAATTGTAGTTATGGCGCCCATCATCGTGAGAAATTTATGGTCATCCTTTGACGAAGAAAACAAGGCGGCTATCTGGCTTGTGCCGACCCCCGGCAGGAAGCCCGACGCTATGCCTCCTGCGATGCCGGATATTATGCCGCCCCGCATGCTTGTCAACGACACCGGAGCTTCGCCTTTTTGCTGCGGCGCGGATGCGCTGCCTTGCATAAGCAAAGCGCTGATGCCGAAAAAGCCCGACAACATGGGGAAAAGGATTATCGTTCCGTCGACGGGAAGCTGCAATGAAAGAACGCCGGCAATTCCGGCGGCAAAGAAAACGAAAGCCGCCATCGCGCGGTTCTTCCCGGAGAGTATCATGTATGCGGCTATGCCGCCCACAAGCAGGTGCGTGTATTGATGCGTCGCGCGGAAAAGCGGCGGCACGAAATAGCAAAGCAACGGAATCAGAGGCAGCAAAAGCGCGGCCGAGGCAAGGCTTCCCGCAACCGTTAGCCTGACGGCGTCATAGCCTTGGCCCGCAAGAAGCATGCGGTGGCCCGGCAGGGCCGCGAGCGCATCGTCCCCGTCCGGCGCGCCGAGAAAGATCGACGGGATGGCGTCAGCTATGCCGTTGCTTACACCCATGCCAGCGACCATCACTATTGCATTGAGCGGCTCGGTTACGAGCGATGAAATAAGAGGCACAAATAATATTACCATGTTGGGATGGATGCCCGGTACAAGGCCGGCAAGGATACCGAGCGCGATGCCGATTGCAAGAAAGAGCAATACCTCTAACATAAAAAACGGTGGATCGTGTGCCTTAAATAAATGAGGTAAAAAAATCGGATATGGCGATATATTTCAAGGCGTGCCCGAAATGCCGCGGAGATATGACATTGATAGAAGACCATGTGGGCAGTTACAAAGACTGCTTAATGTGCGGCACTATCGTCAATGTTTATGTAAAGCCGGAATACGCGAATCAGGGCTCGGATACTCTCGCGGAGGAGGATGCCGAAGACGAAAAAACGCCAAAGAAGACGGGCGCCCGTCATATGATGCCGTCCCGCAGGAAACCGGCGCCGGAACCGGCCGATACAGGCGATTCCCGCCCGACATTTAGAGGATATAGCGGCAGGGCAATTAAATTACTGGGGTATTTGTTAGATGAGGATGTGCCGCGGTCATTTTTCTACAATATGAGCGACGGTCACGGCCAGGATTCGGAAAGAATGATTTTCGCCATGGCGCTGGACGGTCTCATTGAAGAGAGAAAAAATGGCGGAAAAACAGCATATTCTATAAGTGCCAAAGGTCGGACGGCCATGGAACTATATAATCGTATAAAAAGTGCCGGCTACACGGCGGAAGATTTTCTAATGGAACTGTATGCCATTCGATATATAGAAGATAACGGCATCGTCGGCAGCGTTAATAAAAGATCAATACTTCAGGGCCTGATAAGGAAAGACCTTTTAACTGCAGAGTGTACTTTGACGGAGAAAGCCGTTTCGCTCATGGGCGAATACGGGCTGCTGATGCCTTTGGCAACGCGCGAGTTTGAAGGCAGATACGGCACCCAGTGATTTTAATATCTTTAAGGAGAGATATAATCATGTTTCCTGGAATGGGCAACGTTGACCCCAAGAAGATGCAGCAGCTGATGAAGAAGCTGAACATGAACGTCAAGGAGATAGACGCCGAGGAAGTCATAATCAGGTGCAAGGACAAGGACATACGGATCGCCAGCCCTGAAATAATGATAACGAACATGATGGGCCGCGACGTCTATCAGGTGAGCGGCCAGGTTTCCGAATCAGCGAAGGGCGCCTCCGAAGACGACATAAAAATGGTCATGGAACAGACAGGGAAGGACCGCGAGACTGTGGCACGGAAACTTGAGGAACTCAACAACGACCTTGCGCGGGCGATCGTGGAACTGAAGGGGAAGTAAAGCTATAACAGTCTAAACGGCTTTGTAGGAAAAATCCTCTTGCATAGCAAGCTCTTGCGCCACAGATTTAGAAAAACACAATCTGTTGCGTTAGAAATCCATTATTCCTACAAAGCCAGTCTAAATTGTACATATGAAACGCCGTCCGGGGCTCTTTCTTCATGAAACGATTTAGATTGCTCTACAGGCTTCGCGTTTTCTAGAACGTAAAACGGTTGCGAGAACGATTCCGCGTCGAGGGCAAACACCTGGAACTCGTCTCCGCGCCATCGGTATTCGTCTGGCGACATCCATCGGAACGTCAACTGGAGGGGGCGTTTTGGAAGCATAGGCTCAATATGGTACAGAGGGGCGTATATCTGCATATTTACCGTGTCATTTCCTAACGTATAAGGCATGCGAAAGTCCAGCGTCCCGCCGCTATAGATTACGCGCATGAGGGGATGGAATTCCCCGGTAAGACAGACATACATCCACCCGACTTTTTGAAATATTTTGCCCGACCGGTCTATATAACTTCCTGCATCCATATCGCCAAGAAGCGCAGGGCTTGGAGATTTTAATAGCAATTGAACACCTCGAAACGATTCAGCGAGTTTTTCACTCCTTTACAATCTTCTCAACCATGGCACCGAAGGCGGGACGCGTTATGAGGATGCCTATGAGGACGCCAAGGATCGTGGTGATGGCAAAGCCGCGGAGCGCAGCCATGCCGAGCAGCGGGAGCATGGATGCTATGAGCACGCCTCCTGCGCCGAAGATTATGAAGAACGCTTTTTTCAGCTTCTCCTTAAGGGTTTCCTCTTTGCGCTTTGCTGACTGGTCAAGTATTATTATCTGGCTGTCCACGCCAGTGCCTATGGCGGCGACTATGCCCGTCATTGCAGGCAGGTCAAGGGTCGCGCCCAAAGCCACGGAAAGCCCCAATATCATAAGGACTTCGGAAAGCGAGACCGCTATCATGGGCAATATTATTTTCGGCCTCCTGTAGCGCAGCAATACTATGAGCGACACGCCCGCTGCTGCGGCAAGGCCTGCAGACAGCACGCTTCCTATGAAAGCGCTGCCGAGCGTGGGGGAGACTTGGTTTATCTGCAGTATCTCTATTGACGTAGGCAAGGAACCCGAGCGCAGAACGCTCGTTATCTCCCTTCTTTCACGGACGGCTTCGTCCCGCGTAGGAGAGCCGCCGGATATCTGTATCGTGGTTTCGGCGCGGCCCTTTAGCGTCGAGGATATATCAAACGAGTTCATGAGCTTGTTGTCAAGGTATATGCTTATCTGGCTTGCGAGATACGCGCCGTCCGCCCTTAGGGGCATGTTCTTCGTCACCTGCGCGAATTTTTGCGCCGCTTCCTGCGTAAGCTCAAGCGAGAAATCCCATACATAGCCGTTATCGGCCTTTCGTATAGACGCCCGCTGGGAATCGAGATAAACCGCCTTTATGTCCGTGCCTTTGTATACGGTGGCAACAATTTCCGCGCCCTGCGAAGTGACGTTGCCGACCTGGAACTGGATGCCGTCCAGCGCAAAGACGTCGCCGGAGGCATACGACTTTCCGTCAACGATCACGGAGTCGCTCACGTTGAATGCATGATTTTTTTCCAGAGTTATTGCGGAGATGCCCCTTGAAAGAAGAATCGGAACCTTGGCATCAAACTTGCCTTCCTGCGTGAGCAGGCGCGTTATCTCCTCCTTTGTGCCGCCGGCTATGGAAACTTCCACGTATTCCGTGCCCTGGAAGCTTATCGGCTTGAACGTGGCTTCCTTGAGCCCGTAGAAGTTTATCCTTTCCTGAAGAATGGGGATAAGGTCGCCGGAAAGCCCCTGTTCCTTTGGCTGCACTATTGCGGAAATTCCGCCTTTCACGTCCAGACCGAAATTCAGGTTAGTGGCCGAGGCCTTCTGCGCAGAGAAAGGAAGGGTGCCGTCAACCTGAATATAAATTTTGCCCCTCGTAAGCTGGATTTCCGTAAGGCCGGTGTAATTTTTATGCATCACTGATTCGCTCACCGGAACGCCGGCCACGGCAAGCACGCTGTCGCCTGCCGACATCTCGGGCACATCCGAAGCCGTTACTTCGTATCCGCTGCCACTGCGGAGGAAAATGACCAGCACGGATAGTATCACCGCAGCAAGCCATAACGATATCTTCCAGTTTTTCACAAGAGCAGCGAGCATGTCAATTACCCTTCTTCCTTTCGAGCCAGAGCCTCAGAAGCCCGGCGTTGGTGAACCACGTCACCGGAATGTCCACGATTACGCCTATCATCAGCACGAGAGCCATGGTCTGCAGGAGTGCAGAGCCCGCGATAAAGTAGAGTGACAGGAGCGCCGCGAGCGTACAGGATGTCATGGTAAGGCCGGTCTTCATGGACTCCCATGCGGTTCCGTGGGCCAGCTTTAGCATGGATGAAGTGAGCAATATGTCGGTATCCACGGAATACGCGACTATCATTATCATGGCGGCAAGCACAGGCAACGAGAGCTGAATTCCGATGATATCGGAGACAGCCGCGGTAGCCGCAAGATCGGTCACTGCGGAAAGCATCACTATCATTGAAGGCACAGGGGACCTGAAAAGCAGAAACACAACTACGGACATCAGCGCGAACGCCATCAGCATCGCGGTCTGGGCCTGCTGCCAGAAAACGTTGCCTATCGCAGGGCCGATGCTCTGTATGGTAGGCTCGCCGGCCACTGGAAAGTTCTGGTTTACGGATGCAATCACGTCTGATTCGTTGGCGCTGTAAGGCGCTGTAATCACAAGGCTGTTGGAAGTTCCCCTGTAAAGCCGAACCTCATATCTTGGGAAAAGGGCTTCGGCTTTGCCAAGATCTATCTCGCCAATGATGAAGGAAACGCGCTTGCCTCCGGTCAGCTCAACGTCCCTGTCCATCGGGAAGCCAGTAGACGCGACGTTCATCGCCAGCACGGCGACGGAAACGATGAGGATGAACAGCGACGCGAAGGTCAGAAGCTTCCAATATCGGTCTAAAATCATGCTTTTTATAACGCTTTAAATTTTTAATGCTTTTGATTTGTCATTGCAGGGCGGTTTTATGCCCTTCGGACGGTTTGAAATGCGCGATATCATCATAGTCGGATGCGGCCCGGCAGGAGGCACGCTTGCCTCGCTGCTTGAGGGCCTAGACGTTCTTGTGCTTGAAAAAGAGAAGAACGCCGTGCTCAAGGACTCCGGGCTCGTATCCTCGCATTTCACGGATTTTGTGGGCGATGAAAACCTCATAGAAGCCGATGTGACGAGGATGGAGGCCGTTTCCCCGTCAGGCAGGACGTTCTGGCTGCAGTCAAGCGAACCGTTTGCCTACCTTCTGAAAAGGAAGCGTTTCTCATACTATCTTCGTATAGAAGCCAAAAAGAACGCGGACGTCAAATACGAGAGGGCGCGCGGCTTTACCTACACCGACAGGGGCGTGGCCGTGGAAACGTCCAAAGGCGTGCACGAAGCGAAGATGGTTATAGGATGCGATGGCACGCTTTCGGACATAAGGAAGAGCATGGGCATAGAAAAGCCCGCAATGGTGCCGGGGATATTTTGCCGCACCAAGGCGCGGGTGCCGGCCAAGGAGATAAGGGTATTTCTGAACAAATTTTATTCGCCGGATTTCTTTTCATGGATAATACCGCAGGTGAACGAGTACGGGCTCATGACGTGCGTGCGGCCGAGGGAAAATTTTGAATATTTCAAGAAGAGCATTGGCGCGCCCGACGGGGAACTCCACTCCTATATGATACCGATGGGCACCACGAAATCCTATTCCGAGAGGGCATTGCTCGTGGGCGAAGCCTGCGGCCAGACGAAGCCGCTGACCGGCGGGGGAATAATATTTGGCATGAGGGCAGCGCGCATGGCAGCGGCAGTGATAAAGCAGGCGGCCGCCAGAAACAACTTCTCAGCCGGCTTCCTGTCCCGCTACGAGCGCGCGTGGAAGAGTGAGCTTTCGTGGGAAATAAGGAAGCAGCTTTTCCTTAGAAAAGCTTACAGGAAGATGTCCAATGCCGACATAGACGGGCTGTTCAAGGCATTCGGCGGCGACATAGAATCGGTGAACGCGTTTGACTACGACAAGATCACGCGCTCGTGGAAAAACCTGCCGAAGCTGAAGGCTGCCAAGTTCGCGCTTAGGAACCTGAATCTTTTTGTATGACGCATAGTTGCCAAAGGAAACGTCTTTGGGCATTTTGCCAGGATTTTCTATGATGGCATGCTATCGCAGTATCGCGGAAAGGAATATGTCCTCGTTGGCATGCCTTATCGTGAAGAGTATCATCAGCACGACGAAAACGGCGTAAAGCGCTGCAAGAGGCAATCGCTTGCCCTTGGATACGAGGGATAGCATTATGAATGCCGGGAAAATGACGAGATAGAACCTGCTTATGGCCTCGAGGCGCGCGGAAAGAAGCGGCAGTATCAGTGAAACGGCGAAATAAATCGTATATTCGGGTTTCAATTTTTTATATGAGAGCCAAAGCAGCCCCGCAAAGAATGCGAGGATGAAAAGATTGAAGGAATGATAGAACGAGCCTACGAAGTCCGATGCCGCCAGTGCCGCGGCAAGGCCGCCAACTGCATTCATTACCGCATCCATAGGCAGGGACAAATGCCTCTGGAACTCCAAATGCGTCTGGAATTGGGCGAACGCGTTGCCGGTGGCCAGGAATTGATATGCCATGAAAATCGCCATGCCGGCCGGTATTAGCAGCAGATACAGCGCATCCCGGCCAGGCTTGCCTCCTTTCATTACGCGCTGGACGTAGTACATGATTGCGCCCGGCAGGAAGAGCAGAAGGCCCTGCGTTCTGGTGAGAGCGGCAAGGAATCCCACAAGCCCGGCTTCAGGATAGCGGTCTTTTCTCATGAGCCAGAAGAACGCCACGCTCTCAAGAAGGAAAAGGGATTCCGTGTACGCTGCATTGAAGAAGTAGGCAGTGGGAAAGAGCGCCATCAGCAGCACGGTCCGGTGCCCGACCTCGCCCCCGAATTCTTCCTTAACCAGTGCGTATAACAGCGCCGCGGCCGCCATGGAAAGCACGTTTGAGATCACGAATCCTGCCTCATAGAATCCCATGAAGCTGAAGAGCAAAATCAGGAGCGGATACAGCGGGAACCATCCGTAGTTGCCGCGGCCCTCGGCAAACGCCTGATTATATCCGTGCATCGCTATGTCAACGTATGCGGCTGCGTCGTACTGAGCCCATGCGTTGACGAGCGCGTTGTCAGTCCTGTGCTGCCTGTTTGTGTATTCCTGTGGTATTGCTTGGGCGCCTGCCGCTACAAGGATGAGGATTATTTTTACGGCAAGAAAGATTTTCATGGCTTTTCTGAAATTATCATCCTTCCATAATTCGCCCGCCCACTGCAGCACGTCAAACACCCAACCTTATCCTAATCACGCTGAAAAAGAAAGAGAACAACTCATTGACGCTAAGCTTGGATTTTCCGCGCTTCCTGTTCCTGAATATTATCGGGATTTCTTTCATGGAAAACCCTTTCATGTTCGCGCGATAGAGCGTTTCCGCTCCTATGGAATATCCTTTTGAAATGAACCCGGAAAAATCTAGGCTTTCCAGAACTTCCCTTCTGTAGCACTTGTATCCGCTCTGTATGTCCCTTATCTTCATGCCGAGTATGAGGCGCGTGACAAAGCCCGCGAAGGAGGTTATCGCGTTCCTGACAAAGCCCCTTTCCACGGTTCTGCCTTCTTCTATCATGCGCGAGCCTATGACTATGTCGCAGCCCTCTATTTCCCGGAGAAACGCTGGTATGTATTCCGGGTCATGCGAGAAGTCCGCGTCCATCTCTATCACGTAATCCGGCCCGTGCTTCAGGGCTTCCAGAAATCCGCGTATGCCGGCGCTGCCCCTGCCCCGCTCGCTTCGGTGCACGACAAAAATGCCCTTTTGTTTCCTTGCCATCTCGTCCGCTATTTCGCCGGTGCCGTCAGGGGAAGAGTCATCCACGATGATCACGATTGTCTTTCCCTTGGTAGAGCGGAATATCTCGTCCACGAGGGGCCGTATATTTTCCTTTTCGTTGTAAGTTGGTATCATCACTGCCAGCACAAAAACGCCCCGTTCATTATAATTATATGAAATCACGATTATAAGGAATGGATTTAAGGATTATACCGGAGTGTAACCAATGCACAAACTGAAGATTATTGGAGGTGCGGCGAGCATCGTACTGTTGGCAGCGGTGATATGGCTTTCCAACCCCGAAGCACTATTTCATACAGCGGCCGGAGCCAATAAGATATACATAGCAGCGGGCCTGTGTGTTTCCGTGGCGTCGGTCTGCTTCCGCGTTCTGAAATGGAAAATCCTTGTAGGCGTTGACTATATCACTCTTTTCCCGGTGCAGTTATTCGGCATGACAGTGAGCAATTTCACCCCCGGCAAGGCCGGCGAGCCTGCGAAAGCGCTGGCACTGAAGAGTGTGACAGGCATACCGGTATCAAAGAGCCTTCCCACGATAATATGGGAAAGGGTGATGGACATACTTGTATTGCTCCTGCTCTCGGTGGCGTTCATGCACGGAGCCGCGCTCAGCGGCGACCTGCTGCGCTTCTCGTACGCCGGAATCGGAATATTCGCGGCAGCGTTCCTGCTCCTGCTGCTTGTGCTTACGAGCAGAAGATTCGGCGAAAAGTTCTTCGGCGCCCTTCGCAGGTTCCCGCCGCTCAAGAGCCTGTCCCGGGGATTTCTTGAAACGTTCTACGGCACGTCATTTTCAAAAACAACTCTTGCCAAGAGCCTGATTATAACGGCGGTGCCGTGGGTACTGGACGGTGTGGTACTCTATCTTGTACTTCTTTCCCTTGGTCAGAACGCCGCGATAATCTCCCTTGCAGGAATAATATCCATTTCCACCATCATAGGCGTTGCAAGCTCGCTGCCTGGCGGCATAGGATCCATGGAAGTTGTAGCCTCGCTTCTACTTGCGTCCCTTGGCATTCCCAGCGTGACCGCAGTAGCGGCAGTGCTGATATTCCGCGCCGCGACTTTCTGGTTCGGCAGCCTCCTTGGGGCGCTCTCGTTCCTTTACATCAGCAGGAAATACGACATGAGCGCAGAACGTCTCGCGGGATAATGCAATCTTTCATTGCCTTGGCAAATACCCTCATCGTGATGTTCTGCATAAATTTACAGGACAGTTCAGAATTCGCCTTTTTAAGTTTTAGGAAAAACGTTTGTACAGGTATTATGGAATTCAACGACAAGTGGCCCGCTCTTCTGGGAAGCCTGATAATATTTGCGGACTTCCTGCTTTATTATTACGGCCAGATTCCCGCCTTGGCAGGGATTACGGCAGCCGGCGCGTTGGCCATGCTGTACAGGTTTGAAGACACGAGAAAGTCGTTTGCAAGATACTGGCCGGTAATGGCGCTGACGTTCGTGGTGTTGTTTGGCATACATTCAAGAATATACGGCTATAACTTTTCGTATCTGAGGAACATAGACTCCTACGCCTTCACGAGGGAGATGCAGATGATTGTGGAGAACGGCTACCTGCAGACAACGGACCCGCTGTTCTTCCGCTCGCCGTACGAGAATACCCTTACAGCGCCGTTGGATTTCAATCTCTTGTGGATACTCAGGGCGCCCTACCAGTATCTGGGGGCATATTCGTTCATGCTGGTCCGGTCGTTCATGCCCATGCTGGAGCTGTGGCGGTATCTTATAGTGTTCCCGCCGGTTCTGGCAAGCGTGGCCGCGATACCCATGTACTTCATAGGCAGGGAGATGTACGACAGGAAGGCCGGCATAATGGCGGCGCTGCTCTACATATTTGACATATCTAATTTTCAGCGTTCTTTGGGCGGCGACCCTGACACGGATGCCATAGTGATGCTTATGCCCATGCTGGTCATGGCATTCTATCTTCTGATGCACAGGCGCATAGATTCGCGCGGGCTGGATAAAGTTTCAGCGTTGTTTGCGGTTCTCGGCGGAGTTTCTCTCGCGCTTTTCCAGAACGTCTGGGCGGGTTACTGGTATACCGTATGGATAATAGCAGTATTCCTTGTAGTCAAGCTTGGCATAAGCGCGATGCGCCTCGGCAGCATGGTAAAGATGCTTGCAGTCGCAAAGCCGCATCTAATGGGCTTTGCCTTGCTTTTCCTTGCGTATCTGGCGGTGAATTTTCAGTTCTTTGGGGCAGGCACGATTATTTCCACGGTTTTCGGCCCGTTTGAATACGGCGGGCTGAAGAACGAAGTCGGCAGGGCGTTCCCGAACGTATATGTTTCAGTCGCGGAGCTTCAGCAGCCCGGGGACGTGGTGTCCATAATAAAAAGGGTCACGGGCATTGACGGCCCGGCGCTTTGGCTGTCGCCTTTCATGCTCACGGTTTACGCGCTTGCGGGCCTGGCAATGCTTGCGGCATCCGGGCATAAGAGGCATCTTGACGGGCTCATCATACTCTTCTTGTGGTTCATGGGCCCCATGCTTGCGACGCTGGTTGCGGTAAGATTCACAATACTTTTCTCGGCGCCGATGTCGATAGGCACGGCGATA
>DATDTL010000038.1:0-3221 GCA_035290885.1 archaeon | reverse complement strand
TTCCTCACAAGGGAAGACGTGGACATGCTTGAAAAAGCGTCAGCACGCGTCCTCAAGCACAAGAAGAAGTTCGTTGACAAGTGGAGTTGCCACTCCTGCAGCTACGTATGGTTCTACAACACCATCAAGTGCCCGTCCTGCGCTTCGAAGGAGATCAAGACCGAGAAGAAGTGAAAATGATATGCATAACAATACTCAACGAGCGCATGAAGTATACCCTGTAAATGAAGCCATAAGCAGGATAATAGAACTATATCAAGAGCATCAGAGCTTCCGCCTGAAAAACTCGTTACTTTAGCGCAACGTGTATCTTATAAAAGAATCATTCATCCCCTCAATATTTTTGATATCAAAAATAACCCAATTAAAGCAGGGAATCAAAAAGATTCCGATTCTGGCAATTATGAGCTTGATCTTTATAGAGCCAAATCTTTGCTATCCTACTGGCACAAGCAAGGCTTAATTACGAGCCCATTCCATCCTTCAGAAGCGGTTCTATTAATGCACTATATAACACAAACTTTTGAGGAATACCCATACTTCTACTCTTGGCTTGGCTATAATATGAGGCGCGACGGCAAAGGAACGCTTGAACCAGGTGCGAGGGATTATAATGCATATGTAACAGCCATGGAAGGTTATAGTCTTCGCGCAAGATTTATCGGTTTACCGCAGGAATTGCCCCACATGAGCGGAAGCGAAGGTGTACACGACCTTGGCCAAGGCAAAGGTCGTGTGCGGCGTCAAATGTTGCAAAGCGATGCCACAGAAGCCAGAAACCCCATGAAGAGGAAGTTCGACAAGTAGCTTAAGATCCACTCTTTCTCCAAGATTTTAGCTGAAGACGGAGTAAGACCCTAACAAATAAAAACACTCCCTACAAGGATAGCAAATGCGCCCTCTTTATCTGGAAGACTCGTACCTGAAGGAGTTTGATGCGACCGTTGCCAAGGCAGACGGGAAATTCATAGTTCTTGATAATACCGCTTTCTATCCCAACGGCGGCGGGCAGCCCAATGACACGGGGGTCATGAAGCGCGCCGGCAACGAAGAGTTCAGGGTCGTTTTTGCGCTCAAAAAGGACGGCACGGTGTCCCATGAAGTTGACCGCGAAGGGCTGAAAGATGGCGATTCCGTCCATTGCATAATTGACTGGCCGAGGCGCTACGCGCTGATGCGTATGCACACGGCGGCGCATATCCTTAGCGCGATAATGAACAGGGAGGCAGGGGCTCTTATAACCGGCAATCAACTGGGAGAACAGGAGAGCAGGATAGATTTCTCGCTGGAAAGCCTTGACCGCGAGAAGATAGCAGAATATGTCCGGAAGGCGAACGGGGCGGTTGGCGCTGCCATTGACGTGAAGCATTACTACCTTCCAACCGAAGAAGCCATGAAGATAGAAGGCGTGATAAAGCTGGCAAAGGCTTTGCCGCCGTCTGTAAACGAGCTCCATATCATGGAAATAAGCGGCATAGACAAACAGGCCGACGGAGGCACGCACGTCGCCAACACAAAGGAGGTTGGCATCATAGAAATCGTGAAAATCGAAAACAAGGGAAAGAACAACAGGAGAATTTATTACAAGCTGAAATGAGAATGAAATAAAAAAGAAAAGAAAAATCGTATTATTCACTTAATTACTTTTTCTTCTTCTTGGCTGCCATTTGTGTTCACCTACAATTATATCTCGCGATGTTATATATAAGTATTACTATTTTTTACAATATAAATTTTCCGATTCAATGATAATGATGGCATTGGAAGTGCTTCTTGGCAAGGGCGACGACGGAAACGCGATAACGTGGACTCCGAAGAATGAAAAGAACCCGCACTTCATGGTGGTCGGCACTTCGGGCTCCGGCAAGACCGAGACTCTCAAGGCGATAGTGCACGAGCTTTCCGCGGGCAATGTGCCCTCGTTCATCGTGGATTTCCACCAGGATTTTGAGGATGTGGCAGATAATGTCTTGGACTTCACGAACATGACGATAAATCCGCTTGAATACACGCCTGAAACGCCCGAAGCCTCCATGTACAAGGTCTCAAACATTCTCAAGAAGATTTTCACGCTTGGCGTCCAGCAGGAAGGCGCGCTGCAGGACGCTATTCTCTCGGCTTATCGTGACAAAGGCATAGACATCAGAAGCATGGAGAAAAAGGACGCACCCACGTTTGAAGACGTAAAAAACGTGCTGGAGAACAAGGCGGAGTACCTCAAGGCGGAAAAAAGGTCTTCGCAAACGATAGAAACGCTCCTCGTGCGGCTGCGGCCGCTCTTCAACACGGGCTTTTTCACGTCCAAGAAGAACGCGATACCGTTCAAGG
Source organism: archaeon (assembly GCA_035290885.1). Classification (GTDB taxonomy): domain Archaea; phylum Aenigmatarchaeota; class Aenigmatarchaeia; order GW2011-AR5; family GW2011-AR5; genus JACQID01. Next base: position 893 of record DATDTL010000038.1, on the reverse strand, counting down.
ACATATTTTCCGAGACAACGGTTCTGAAACTCAAGAATATGCCGACAGAAGAGGTAAAGTACGCCATAGCCGAGTTCTTCATAAACAAGCTGAAGTACGAGCTCTATGCGCGGGGAAAGACTGACAAGATGGTGCTTTACTGCATTGTGGACGAGGCGCACAGGCTTATTGACGAGAAATCGCCGCTCAACGACCTGCTCAGGGAGTCAAGAAAGTACGGGACAGGCGTTATTTTGTCTTCGCAAAGGCCTTCTGACTTTTCGGACACTGTGTTGGCCAACGTTGGCGGCATAATTGCGTTCCAGTGCAGGCTGGAGAAGGACGCAATCTTTGTCGCGAGGCAGATGGGCATCAATTTCGAGGAAATAAAGAACCTGACAGAGATCGGCACCGGCTACGTGAACCTTTCTTCCAAAAACGGGAACGAAAGAGTCAGGATAATCCCGCTATGGAAGAGGAAGAACGTGCCAAAGCCCAAGGCTGCAAAGAAAGAGGAGCGGAAAACCGAATCCAGAGCGCCTGCAAGAAAGGAGGCAAAAGTTCCGGAGGATGCAGAGAAAAATGAAGAGAAAGACGAAGAATCAGAAGAACTTGAAACTAAAAAAGCCCCCGAGCAGGGAGCGAAGCCAATGATGCCTGAAGAAGAGGATGATGCGATATACATAAGGGATGAGTACATGCATTTCCCGCCTCTGCTGTGGCTTGCGCGGGGCATGAAGGCATACTTTTCCAGCATAAAGCGCGGCGCGCTTTTTGTGCTCGTTATGAGCGCCAGCTACTCGCTTCTTGAGCCGGTTCGGGCAGCGGCTGTGACCGGAGCGTTTATTCTGCTCATGATGATAGTCGGCTTCATCCATACAAGGAGAAAGAAATGAAGTCCGTGGGAATTTTTC
>DATDTL010000037.1:0-22823 GCA_035290885.1 archaeon | reverse complement strand
TCAAGAAAGCTTTCGCCGCCCTTATCGCAGGCATCGGATTCTTTCTCGTAGTGGGCTTCCCTGACATCTTGGATTACCAGAAGAGGGGCATGAGCAAGACCGGCATATTTATCGGCATAGTGCTTGCGATACTCGGCGTATGGATGCTCCTCACGTAGCTCCAGAGCTTTGTTGCAAAGCCGTATATCAAAGGCAACCCTTAAGCTGAAAAACGGTGCCCCATGAAGAGTCTATGCGGCAAACCTTGGCTTTTATATCATTAACTTACTCGCTTCGCTTGTTGAACGCAAACCATTTATAGCAGAACGGAGATATTATTATAATGCCTGACTTCATTCTTGACGACAAGATACTCATGAACAGGAATACCACTACCGGCATACCGGGCGGCACTGTCAACGGCAAATCGTTTGACAACGAATACTTCGGACCGCAGGGCAAGTTTCTCGGCCACGCTGTCTGTTCCATGCCCTTTGAGATGTTCACAAAAATAAACCCTACCACGCCCCCGGGAATGACCGCCGGAATCTGGATGGGCCTGCTTATACAGCTGGGAAAATGGGAATACAACGGCGTCAAGAAAATAGAAGAGACCATAGAAGTGACGCCTGCATACTCCCAATACTACCATATAACCATCGCGCAAAAGGAGGAAATCGAAGGCAGGATAAAGGCAGGATTGCAATCCATATCCCAAGCAATAGCAGACCTTGAACTACTCAAGCACGATCAGAGAAAGTACACCGAGTTTCTGGACTATTTTGGCGTTAAATATAATCCGGATGCCGAAGAAGGCAAGCGGTGGTCAAACATTGTAGATAGCGAAGGAAAACAGGAGCGCGACGAGCATGCGCTCCGCGCCGTGTTCATAGACCAGGTGGATGCGCACACCGGCGACAGCATCGCCATGCGCAACATAGTCAGCAGGTGGCCCACCCTTATCACGGATTTCATGCGCATGGACGAGGAAACGGACGTTAACAAGCTGACTGAGGAATTGAACGTTTCCAAGGCCGAGGCCGTGGTCCTCTCGTCCAAAAATCGCCTCTACAACGAATGGAAGAAGCTCTTCGAGCCCGAGATCAAGTCCCGCTACCAGAAAATAACCGAACTTGTGCGAAGCAGGGAATACACCGTGGAAATGTACAGGGAATGGCTTGCGCCGAACATCCTAAGGCACAAGCTGCTTGCAGAGGGGCTTGAACCCAAGACCAGCGGGAGCACCTTTATGCACGAAACCTATCTTTTCAACCCTTCGCAGGCAATTTCCGTCAATACCGTAAAAGCGTGGGCATGGCGATTCTACACTGCCACGGAATTTGCCCGCATGGCCGGCTCCGAGGAGCAGGCGGTTGAGCAGTCGGATGGAACATTCAAGCCGGACGACGAATGGACAAGGAAGAATCTTATATTTGACAAAAATCATGGCCTCGTAGTGAAATATCCATGGATAGACAAGACATGGGTAGACGACACCGTAAAGGAAATACTTGGGAAAACCACATTTATAACTACAAGAAAGCTCTACTATTCGTTCTTTATTCTCACCATGGACAAGATGAACCTGCGCCTCGCATCCGGCGACGAGATGGAGGATTCGGATTTCAAAATATACGGCATTTTCATGAGCCAGAACGTTCTGCTTGTGAAGCTTCTGGAATACATGGCGATAAAACAACAACTCGACTGGTACGTGGACGAACTGCTTGGCCTCAGGAAGTCCCGCCAAGAACGCGTGGAGGAGATGAAACATAACGAGAGAGAAAAAGAAGAACGAAAGAAGAAGGGCGCCAAAGGAGGCAAGAAGGAGGGCGAAGAGGAAGGGCACGGTAGCGGCTTTCGCGAAGGCATCCAAAAGATAAGGGATAACCTTGATAGGATAGGCCTAGATTTCGCGTTCATGAAGAACACGCCTTATGAAAAGGACTTCGACGAGAGGATAGGCAAGATACATCTAAGGGGCATGGCAAAGGAAAGGTACGCTCCGATAGTTAATTTTCTCAAGGACAAGATAGGAATAGGCAAGGGCGGCGAGGCGCCGGCACCGCCGCCTCCAAGGCCCCCGGCGCCCGCGCACGGCAGCGGACACTAGTATTATTTTATTTATAATAAGGCTATGATCAAATAACGAGGGAAAAAATGGCATACAAAGTTGGCATTTCTTCCGGCTGGTGGAATATCGGCAAGGACCCGAACCTGCTTGGACTTGGCAGCAAGGCCGGCTCTTTCGGCGCCACGCTTGGCATACAATTCAACCAAGTAGACCTCGATACGGTACTGGAATTCCTTGAGCCCGACATAAAAACCTACGTGGACCGCGTCAGGGAAAAGCTCAAGATGGAGCTCGGGCTCCACGGCGAAATCGGCGAAGTCGCCATGTTCGAGAGCGCGGAGCGCATACGCTGGGACCAGAGCCACGAAAGGCTTTGCATAACGATGAAAGGCGCATCCGACCTCAAGTTCATCTACGTGAATTTCCATTTGTCCAATAACACGTGGCTGTCGTTCCACGAAAGGGAATTGAGGCCGTTCGGATATACCTATCAAGTTGTCTCGCCGACAGGCCAGCCCTTCGCAGTGTGGGCGGACGAACTTATTAAACGTGGTGACAAGGGCGCTGAAATTCTGAAGAAATGGCTGAAAGAAAAACTTATAGGAAGCAGGGTCGAATACGAGCTTAAACAGACGCCCGAATACGCAAAGGAATTCAACCGGATATTCCAGGAAGAGTTAAAAAACGCGGAGAGCGCCATCAGGGAAAACCTGAAAAACGACGAGCGGTATAAGAGCCTGACCCCAGACCAGATCGAAAGGGAGGTTCAGAATAACATAAACATCGCAAGGCAGCAAATACACAACGCCGCCGAGAAAAGGATGCAAGAAGAGAAGCTCTTTGACGTTTGGAAAGTCGCCGAAATAGAAAAATACCAGATCGAGGCCGGCGAAATAGACGCCTACATCGCCACGGCAGTCTACATGATTGCCAACAAGGACCCGCTTTGGGTGAAGATAGTAGGGGAGGACTATTCACAGAAGCCCGATGACGCAGACAGGGCTTATGTAACAAAGCAGCGCGAATTCAATGCCGCCGTAGCCGCGTTTTATCTCTATTCGCACTTCACGATTAAGAAAAGCCCTGGAAGGGACGACTACAACAAACGTCACATGAACAGCATGAGCGTCGTGGAATTCTGCGAAAAGAACAAGATAAAGCTGCTTCTGGAGTGCCCGCAGTCCGGGCAGGGAACTGAAGGGATATCACGCCTTTATCATCCGCTTCATGCGTATCATCTCCTAAAGAAGATAGGCTCCTCGGCAGTGATGCAATGCATAGACTTCGAGCAGGAGATGGGGCAGAACATAGACCTGAACGTGGAATTGCCGACGCTTCCCGATGATTTCGGCGCGCAGGTCTTTTTGCTGCACTTAGGCGACCCGATACCGTACTTCGGAACGGCGCATATTCCGATAGCCTTGGCCGACCGCGGCGCCGACACGCTTTACAAGTGGATTTACTGGTTCCGCCAGAAAGGCTTCAAAGACGGCTATATTATATTTGAACGTGGCAGCGGAAGGACTCCGGGCAACCAGCAGATGAGCAACATCTTCGAATACAGCGTTTACGTGATACGGCAGATAGTGAAGTATCTTGACAGGGACACGAAGCCCGATGCCCTGCCCCCGGAATTCTACGGGCTGTCGCTTGAAAACAAGGACATCTTTGCCCAGCAGCTCGTTGCGATGCGCGAACACGCATGGGACCCGCTGCAAGGCATGCTGAAGATACCTGAAGAAAAGCACACGTTCCTCGGCAAAGCCGCGGTTGACGCCGGCAAGGCCAAGGAATGGGAGCGCGGCAGGTACAGGTAACGGCATGCCTTGGCTTTGCGCATAAAATGATATTCACACTTATAACCGCAGCGCAAAGCGCTGCCGAGAACAAAGAAGTTAGCTAAGCATAATGCCTGAATGATAGGCATTTATAATCCCGCCTGTCAAGTAATAATATGGCAATCAAAAAAACGTCAAAGAAGGCAAAAATCGCGGCGCCGAAAGGAGCCGAGCCGCAGCCCGCGCAGGACAAGCAACTTGAAGAATTCAGGAAAAAACAGCTTGCAGTGGCCAACAAATACAAGGACGAGATTCTTGCAAGATACAAGGATTTTGTGAAGGCAGTCGTTCTATTCGGCTCTTTCACCCGCGCCGATTTTCATAAGAAAAGCGACATTGACATGCTGGTCATAATTGACGACACGCTCACGCGGTTCACTCCCGACATGAAGGCGAAGTTTGACGACGACCTTTATGCTATGGGCAAGAAGATATCCGAGGACATCGTGGTTCAGCCCGCATGGACGCTGACGGAATTCTGGGACATGGCAAGGATAGGCCATCCCCTGCTTTACACCATAGTCAGGGACGGCTGGGCCCTGTATGACACGGGCTTCTGGATACCGGTCAGGAAGCTTCTTGAATTCGGCAAAATCCCGACAACGCTTGAGGCCGTGGAAAAATTCATGGAATCCGCCCCCCAGAAGATAACGCGGGTGGAAACCGCAAAGCTTTACATGGTCGCCGAAGACCTCTATTACGCAATGCTCAATTCCTCGCAGGCAGTGCTGATGTACATGGGGCTCAACCCGCCGTCCCCAAAGCACACAACCGACAGCGTCAGGGAGCACCTCGTTGACACGAAGCTGCTTGAAGAGAATTATCTTAGGGACTTAGAAAGCGTCATAGAGTTCCGAAAGCGCGTAGAGCACAAGGAGATAAAGGACATAACCGGCGTGGAACTGGACAGCTTTGTCCAGAAATCCAAGAACTTCGTCACCCGCATGGAGCAGCTGCTCCTTCACCTGCAGAAGAACAGGAAGAAAGAGCTTCTGCAGCGCAATTACGAGGTCATGATCAAGGCCGCGGTTGCCGGCCTCAAGAAGATGGACAGGCTTCCGCCGGATCCGAAGGATCTGCCGGCTGCAATAAAAACCCATCTGATAGATGCAGGCAAGCTCGATCAGTTCTACGGAGAGGTATTGAACCGCGTGGTTTCCATGAGAAAGATGCTTGACGAGGACCGCACCACCGAGATTCCCCAGAGGGACCTTGAGCGGATGCGTGAATACGTAAGAAGGTTCGTAAAAGACATGTCCGCGATAGTTGAAGACAAAAAGAGGGTCAAGAAATGAGCGGTTTTGACTTCCATGTCCACGGCCTGTGGATTTTGGGGTCTTTCGCCATGATGGCAGGCGCGCTCATAGCCGGAAACATAGAGTGGGTCGAGGGCACAACTCCTGTAAGCTTCGGCGTGGCGATGATTCTCGCACTCGCGATGTTCCTGTCCGCGGGCGTGCTATGGATTTCGTCGGCCGCTAACGTCGAGCAGCGATGATTCAAATCACTCAAACTCATTTTTTAGTCTTCGCTTCCATATTTCATTATGCCAATTAAAGAAATAGCAAGCTGCGCTATAATAAAAAACAGCAGGCTTCTGGTACTTTGGAAGAAGAAGTATTCGCACTACAAGCTTCCCGGCGGAAAGCTTGAGGAAGGTGAAACCCATGAACAGGCCGCTGTCCGCGAAGCGAAGGAGGAAACGGGCTGCTCGGTGCGTATACTGAAATACACCGGCTATGACGACGTGAAGCTTTCTACCGCAGAGCTCAGGAGCCACGTCTTTGTCGCAGCCATTGAGACGGGCGCGCCAAAGCTGGCCGAGCCGGACATTTTCGGCGAAATAATCTGGATACCGCTTGATTCATTGGGCGAACGAAAGCTCGCGCCGCACCTGAGAAAGTTCTGCGACAGATATTTCCATAAATAATTGTCACAGCGTATTAGCGGCTTTGCAGTAAACTGCCCGCCACTATGGTGAAAATTGTGAAAAAGTGGCGGGCTTTGCCAAAACAGAAGGAAATGCCAAAGCGCTTGCGATTTTTGCGGGGCGGTTCCTTTTGTTTTCCTTCTTGTCGTAAGCACAGTTCAAACGTAGGTTATAAAAGTAACTGATGAATACGGCATGTTGCGACTCTCGTAAAGCCATAGGACAACCTGTTGTGGCCGATTTCGGACTTCACAGCCAAAGCACGCCATCGCAAAAACAGAATTATGCAGCTGCTTCTTCGGCCTGCAGCTGCTTCGCCTGCGCCGCAAGAAGTGCCTTGTGTTCCTCGCCTTCTATTATCTCCCTCTGGGCGAGCATTTCGCTTTTCCTTATTTCCACGTTGACAACGGGCGTCAGCTTCTTGCATTCCTGCCTCAGCATAGCCTGAAGTTCGCCTGAAAGCATCATGGCCACGAATTTTTCCGTGTCAGTCTCCTTTGCAACGGCATCCACAAGCTCTTTCATTCTGTTCCTTGTCGCGTTCTTTATTGAGGTGCCTGCCTTGGTTCTGATTATTATGACGCTCTTTACCCTTAATGCGCCGCCGTCCTTGGTCTGGACGTCCTGGATGGCCTCCACTTTCTTTGACCCGCGCTGCACCATCCTATAGAGGCGCTCCCTCATGCATTCGTGGCCGATAAACTTTGTCTTGGCCTTCTGCCCCTCGGTACCCTCTATCTGGAAAATCACCTTTACATAATATTTTCCGAAATCGTTGGAAAGCTCCGCGAAGCTGGCGCTCAGCGTCCTTCCTGTGAGAAACTTCGGGTCCACGGCAAGCGTCTCGCCGACTATCGTTTCCCCGAATGCTTTGGGAGTTACTATGTCATACCACTGTTTCTTTACCGCCATGTTAGCACCTTCCACTATTGACAGTAGTTTTTATAAAGGTTGTCTGGCCCTCTTTTACAGTGAAACCGATAAAGATTTGGTCAGTATTATGACTGGTTTCATATATAGTTCCCAAGGATGTAATTATATGATTATTTCGTTGGAGAACTATAAATGGTATTTTACGTTATAAGAACCGAAGAGGAAGTCAAAAACCTGAAAAATTGTTTTCCCGACGCCCTAATTATGACAGGTGAAGACGAAGGAACGCGGTTCTATTCTGTTGCCCTTGAGCGCGAGCAGGCAAAATACGCCCGGAGGCATGACATAAAGCTGCAGCCTATCACTGCGAACCCCCCGGGCCGAAAGAATAACCTATCGCAGAGAATGGAAACCGTATCTTCAACCTTGACGAAAGATTTAAGCCCCTGCCGCCTTATTTTATCATGGAGTATTCCAAACTCGCCGAGTGTTATGAGAAACTCGAGTCCACAGCAAAGAAGCTGCAGAAACGAGACATATTAAGCGAATTTTATTCCAAAACCCGCAAGGCCGAGCTTTACAACATCGTCCTGCTTTCTCTGGGCCAAGTATTCCCTTCCGGACAGGAGAACCTCGGCATCGCGTCGGAACTCATGAAAAAAATAATCACAGGCGTCGCCGGAGTTCCTAGCAAGAACTTTGACGCCGTTTTCAGGGAAACCGGCGATCTTGGCATCACGGCAGAACGACTCATTGAAAACAAAAAACAGAACACTCTCGCCGTCAGAAAGCTCACAGCCGGAAAAGTCTGTGAAAACATGAGAAAATTGCCGGCAATGGCGGGCAAAGGCTCTCGGGACAAAAAAATAGCCCTTGTCTTGGAGCTTCTTTCCGCGGCTTCTCCAAAAGAAGCCAAGTATATAGTCAGGACCGTGCTTGGAGAAATGCGGATGGGCGTGGCCGCTGCCACTGTAAGGAACGCCATAGCACAGGCGTTTTCCCGGGAGCCGGATGAGGTGGAGCGCCTATTTGACGTCACCGGCGACTTTGGCAGGGTCGCTGTCATGGCCGCCGAAGGCAGGACCGCGAAGATGGAAGTTTTCATGCCGGTGCGCATGATGCTTGCCGAGCGGGCTGCGGACCTCAAGACTGCCCTCGAAAAATTCCAAGCATCAGCGGTTGAAACCAAATACGACGGCTTCCGCGTGCAAATTCACAAGAAAAGCGGCGACGTGAAGATATTTTCCCGCAATCTGGACGAGGTTTCCCGCCAGTTTCCAGAAATCGTTTCGCGCTCAAAGGAATCCATAATGGCCAAGGAATGCGTAGTGGAAGGCGAAGTCGTGGCTATCGCCCCGAACGGGACGCCCCTGCCGTTCCAGATGCTTTCACGCAGGATACAAAGGAAGCATTCCATAAACGAAATGGTGAAGCGGATTCCAGTGCACGTCAGGCTCTTTGAGATGATATATCTGGACGGCGAGAGCCTTATGAAAGCCCCGCTGAAAAAGAGGTGGGATAAGCTGAAGGAAACCGTAAAGCCTGCAGCTGGTTTCGGTTTCGTTGATCACATAGAAATGGCAGACTATGCGCAAGCTGACGCCTTTTACAAGGCTGCCCTTGCAGCCGGACAGGAAGGTGTCATGGTAAAAAACCTTGACGCGCCGTATCAGCCCGGCAAGAGGGTCGGGTACTGGCTCAAGGTCAAGGATATAATGGAAACTCTGGATTGCGTAATCACAAAAGCGATAGCTGGCGAAGGCAAGCGCTCGGCATGGTTTGGCTCCTTTGTTCTTTCCGTCTGGGACGAAAAGAAGCAGAAGCTCCTTGAAATAGGAAAGATGGCATCCGGCACCACTGAAGAAGAACTGGAAAAGCTTACGCAGATGCTAAAGAAAGCGGTCATACGCGAGGAAGACCGCATCGCCACTGTCATGCCAAAAATAGTTCTGGAAGTCGCCTACGAGGAAATCCAGAAGTCACCGACCTACGAGAGCGGCATGGCGCTTCGGTTCCCGCGGCTGAAGCGCATCCGCTACGACAAGGGGCCGGCGGATGCCGATAACATAAAACGCGTGAGAAAACTTTTCAGGATGCAGGGAGCCGCGAATAAAGGATGAAAATTGGTCAAAAATCAGGGCAGGGAAATGCCGAACCGCCTTAGCGCTTCAACAAGCTGGTCTACTGAATTAGCTTTTGCAAAGTTCGTGCTCCGACTCTTATGGCTTCTTCCTTGTTTATGATAGGAATGAATAGTATGCCGTTCCGGACGAAGCGTTCTAAGGACTTCCTTACGTAATTGGCAAGTCCTGAATTCTTATAAAACAAAGGTTCTGTGCAATTGATATTGGCTATCGCACCGTGACGCTTTTGGCCAAGTTGCGCGGTTTGTCTATTGGCAGCCCCTTTATTTTTGCCAAATGATACGTGAGAAGCTGCCCTGCTATCGCCGCGGAAAGCGAGAACGTCATGGCATCCGTGCTCTCCAGTTTCACAGCATCACCCGAATCGTAGCTGTTGGCTGCGAATGCGATGACTCGCGCGCCGCGCGCCCTAACCTCCTCGGCGCTCGAAATTATATCCTTGTCGTTCTTTGGCATGAGGCATATGACCGGAGTGTCCTGCTCTATCAGCGCAAGGGTGCCGTGCTTCAGCTCCCCGGCCATCATGCCTTCGGCATGCACATACGCTATTTCTTTCAGCTTCAGCGCAATTTCCCTGGCCACGGGATAGGATATGCCTCTGCCAAGTATGTAAATATCCCTTTTGTCTTTCAATTCCGCGGCTATCTCTTTTATCTTTTCTTCCTGCAAAAACGCCTTTGCTATGCACCCGTCAAGAGATGCGAAATCCGCTTTGTATCCTGCCATTGAAGCGATGTATGCTATGGCTATGACCTGATTGACGAACGTTTTGGTGGCGGCGACGCAGACCTCCTGGCCAGCGGCTATGTTTAGGTGCACGGTGGACATCCTCTGCACCGTGGAATAAGGGACGTTCACGAGCGACGCTATCTTCACTCCCTTTGCCTTTATGCCCCGCATCGCTTCTATCACGTCCATCGTTTCCCCGGACTGCGAAACAGCCACGGCCAAGGTCTGTTCGTCAAGAATCATGAAACTCCTGAATTCCGATGCGACTATCGCGCGCGCCTCCGTGCCGGCCCTTGCAAGGAATTGCACCCCCATGAGAGCCGCATGGTAAGAGCTTCCAGACGCCACAAATATTACCCGCTTGGCGCTTTTCATCATCTCCACCATCTTTTCCACGACCGGCTTCTGCTCGGCCTGCAAAGAAAGAAGCAGCCTCGCCGCAGCGCGAGGTATCTCTTTTATCTCCTTTATCATGTAATGGGGATATTTGCCAAGCTCGTCGCCCTCCTTCCACGTGAATAACGTGATTTCTTTCACGATAGGAGTTGCGCTTTCGCCTATAGAATAGAATTTGAAGTCTTCTGGCGTTATTTCCGCGAATTCGTCTTCGTTGAAGAATATCGCCTTGTTCGTTTTGTTTGAAAACGCGTATATGTCGCTGGCCGCAATGTTGCCGCCTTCGGCGATGCCAAGAACAAGAGGCGAGCCGCGCTTGAAAGCGTATATTTTCTTGTCGCCCTTTCGTATCAATAACACCGCAAACTCGCCCTGAAAGCGCGAGAAGAACTCGGGCATAACTTTCTTCACGTCCTTGCCTTCAAAGAAATGCGCTATGGTTTCGCTGTCAGTCTGCGACCTGAACGTATGGCCCGCGGCCTCCATCTCATTGCGCAATTCCTTGTAATTGCTTATGATGCCATTGTGCACTATTGCCGTGTCGCCGGTGCAATCCAGATGCGGATGGGCATTCGTTTCCGTGATGCCTCCGTGCGTAGCCCAGCGCGTATGGACTACAGCTGTGCTCGAAAGCGATGCAGGCATTGCATTGACCGCGATTTCCCCGACCCGCTTGATGCAGGCGCCAGAATTATCGGCATAACCGAAAGAATCATAGCCCCTGTATTCCAGCCTTTTCAACGCCTTCAGTATTTCCTTTGCCGTGAAAGGCTCCCTGAAGGCGAACCCCACTATACCGCACATCTATATCACTTTCCCCATCTTTGAAATATTCGGCTGCTTCTCTAGGTCGTTCTTTATTATCGCGCCTGCCGGAATGGCAATGCCATGCCATATCTTCTTGCCGGGCATGACAGACACCCGCACACCCGCCTTTACATCATCGCCTATTATAGCGCCCAACTTCTTTCTTCCCGTGTCGACTGCGTTGCCTTTGACCCATGAGCCTATGCTCTGCTCATTGAGCCTCAGATTCGCAGTGATGAAGCCCGCGCCAAGATTGCACCTTCTGCCTACGACGGAATCGCCGACATAAGAAAGATGGGGTATTTTGGTTCCTTCCATCACTACCGAGCCTTTGACTTCAACCGCGTTGCCTATATGGCAGCCGTTGCCTATTGACGAGTATTTTCTTATGTAAGCGTTCGGGCCTATCACGGCCCCCTCGCCTATCGCCACGGGCTCCTCTATCACCGAGCTGCTCCTTATCTCCGCGCCTGCCGCTATCATGCTCCCCCGCGCGTCAAGCACTGCCTGATTCGCGCCGAGAAGATCCCACGGATATGTCATCGTAATCCAGCTCGGCACTTCAATTACCTTTATCTTGGAGCGTTTTGTCATCTCGTTTATGGCATCGGTAAGTTCATACTCGCCCCTTGGGGAAAGAGGCGCGTCCAGATAATCAAATACATCTTTTGTGAAGCGGTATATTCCGGCATTGGCAAACCCTTCCCCGCCTTCGCCAAGTTTTTCGTTTATGCGCTTTAAGGCTCCGTCCAAAGATTCTACTCCGCCAAAATTCTTCACCGACTGCATGCGGAAGATTCCCATTGCATTCCCCCCACAGGATGCAAGTTTCTTCACGTCCCCTTCCGAGAACATGCAATCGCCGTTGATCAGAAGGAAATCGCCAGAAACATGCGCCTTGCACGCTTTCAGCGCATCTAAAGTGCCAAGCGGCTTGGCTTGTATTATTATCTCGGCGCCCTCGCTGCGGGCGAAAGACTGGACATCCTGCTGATCGGCCCTGCAAACTAAAGCCATAGTCCCTATCTCTTTCGCGGCTTCCATAGTCCATTGGATGAACGGCTTGTTTGCCACAGGCATCATGGCTTTTGACGCGCACTGCGTCAGAGGCATCATTCTTTCGCCTTTCCCGGCGGCAAGGAATATTATCTTCATCGTTTTACATGAACACGGGGCTTTTAAATACTTGTAGTAAAAAATTTATAATATCAGTAAAAAACAATTCATAGTGGTGCCATGTTTGTCATAAGGGATTCGGAGACCGGAAAAGAAGCCATAGCCGCCAAAGAAGTCCAGCAATTCCCGCAATCAAAGCTCGCAATAAGAATACTGCATCATCTCGCAAAGAAGCCTTCGTATCCGAAGGAAATGGCCCGCGCCCTGAAAGAGCAAGAACAGAAGATATACTATCATGTGCGAAAAATGGAGGAAATGAAGCTTATTCGCGCCGACAGGCAGGAAGCGATAGGAGGCGCAATGGCAAAAATATATTCCCTTACAAGGCCGGCCTTCGTCATCCGCTTTGCAGATTTTGTGCCTGCAGAAAGGGCGCCGTCATATTCCGCATTCCTTTCGCCGTTCATCAAAAATGGCGCTCTGAACGCGAAAATCGTGATAGGCTCCCCCGACCCGCACGGCCCGGAGAAGGCACGCTCGCGCGACGCTTATTACGCAGTGGATCTCGCGCTTTTCATGGGCTCCTACATAGCCAGCGCCTCGCCGTCAGTGGTGCTTGACACGGACATAGACACGGAAGAAACTAAAGGCAACCTCATAGTCGTCGGCGGCCCTGTCACAAATAAGATAACCAAACTCATGAACCCCTCCCTTCCCGTGCGTTTTGCCGGAAGCAACATTTATTCGTCTTCTACCGGAAAAACGTACAAGTCCGACGAAGCAGGCTTCATAATAAAAGCGAAGAATCCCCTCAACAAGGATGCCGGCATACTTCTGCTCGCCGGCCGGCGCCATTCCGGTACCAAGGCCGCGATACTCGCCCTTTTCCGCCATAAGCAGGAACTCGAAAAGAAAGGATACGCCATTGTTGAAGGCGTAGACGAGGACGGCGACGGTATTGTTGACGCCGTACGCATCCTTGAATAGAAGCCAAATAATCATTCTAAAACTCGTCTTAATGCTCAATGGCCCTTATTTGGCAGCTTACCGGAAAAGAGTATCCGACAGAAGTAGCCAACTGCATTATTCGAGAGTCTTTGCCCGAAAATCAACAACGTGTAATATCTCCTAACTTTCTTGAAGTATATCCCACACGCCAAAATAGCTCAAATGCCTAGATTACCTTCTCGGAACGGCAGAGAAAGGGCAAGGCTATGCCTAAATAAAATAAGGGCGCATAATGCAAAATAAAGGCTACGGCCCGGGCGAAGCTAATTACTTCGGCTCTTCTTCCTTGGCCTTCTTTTCGACTTCTTCCTCTATGTTCAGGGCTTCTGCCATTTCCTTGTAGCGGTTTCTTATGGTGACTTCCGTGACGCCGACGACGTCAGCGACCTCGCGCTGGGTCTTTCGCTCGCCTTCAAGAACCGAGGCGATATATATAGCGGCGGCGGCGCAGCCCGTGGGGCCTTTGCCCGAAATGACGTCCTTGTCCTTGGCAGCTTTTAGTATTTTTATCGCGTGTATCTGCGTCCTGTCCGAAAGCTTGAGCATGGATGAGAACCTTGGTATGTAAGTGTCTGCCCGCGCAGGCAAAATTCTTATGTCAAGCTTCCTTGAGATATACCTGTACGTCCTTCCCAGCTCGCGCTTGCCTATTCCGGATGCTTGGGAAATCTCGGTCAGCGTCCTTGGCGTGTGATATTCTCTGGACAGCGAATAAACAAGAGCTGCGATTATGCTTTCAATAGATCTGCCCCTTACAAGACCCTTCTGGAGCGCCTTTTCGTAAAGCTTGGCGACTTCCTCGTGCAAGGTCTTGGGGAGTCCCAGATATGAAACCAGTCTCTGTAGCTCGCTCATGGCAAAGGACATATTCCTATCCTTGCTTGTAAGCAGCCTTTTCTGCCACTTCCTTATCCTGAAAAACTGGCCTCTTTTCTTGGCCGGCACCTTGAAGAGCTCTGTAGAGCCCTTCCCTATCTCGGTGGTAAGGCCTTTGTCGTGCCTCTTGTGCGTCAGCGGCGCGCCCGTCCTTGCGCGCTTGACCTTCTGCTCGTAGTCAAACGCACGCCATTCTTGGCCAACGTCTATTATATCGCCTTCTATCACAACTCCGCACTTAGCGCAGGTCTTCTCTGCACGATCGGGATCGCTATAGAACTTCGTTGAACCGCATTCTGGACACTTGCCGGCTGCCATCATCATCACCCTCTATGCCATGAAAAAGCTTATTTGTCACTTTTATGAAGTAACACGATATGAGCCCTCTAAACTTTAAATTCTAACAATAAAGTATTTAAAGATTTCGTTGTTTTGCTCTATCGCGAGGCTTTGCTTAACGAGTGGTTCCTCCTATAGGATGGCTCGTCATAATAGAATTGCCAATTTAATTAGGGCTTTGCTTAATCACTGATCCTCGCCCCAACGGGTAGTGTTTCCCTGAACTTACATCGCAACTGGTGGTCTTAACTGGCGTTTTAAACAAACCCTGTCGCGGCATTCTTCTAAAAGAATGCTGTTAAACTCCGCTAAACCCCTATAGCGTCATTGGATGCCCCTATAAAGGCCAGAATATAGCAGATAGCGTTGTTTTTGAGGCATACCGAAGGCTTTTATCCATCCGAACTTAAATAATGAATATGCTGCCCATACTCCCGTTTGAAAAGCTCGCCAAAAAGGCCGGCGCCAAGAGGATGGCCAAGGAAGCTGCAGCGGAATTGCGGGATCTAATTGAGGAATACGGCTCTTCCCTCGCGGCAAGCGCCGTGAAGCTCTGCGAGCATGCCGGCAGAAGAACGGTGAAAAGCGAGGATGTGGAATTTGCCTCCAGGTAGGCCCAACCTTCTGTACAGGTTCGTCGATAAGGTAACCGATATAGGCGAATACCTAACGTTCTATAGTCAGGTTCCTGTTTGCGTGCCTTTTGCCAATTTATCAAGAGGCATTGCCGGCAAACCCCCTTATGCGGCTGCCGAAATATCTAAAGATTACTGGTCGGAAAGGCCCAACGCAGGCGCCTCGCTTTCTATTTTTATGGCGGATAAAACGCACGGCATCCATTATGTAGGCAGATGCTTGAGGCATATCCTGACAATTGAAATTTAAGGGCTCGTTTACAATTCATGTGGATGATAATAGCTGTAATGCCGGCATATAACGAAGAAAAGACTATTTTTCAGTCGGTGCAGCGCACAAAGGCATTTGTTGACAAGGTTGTCATGGTAGATGACGCCTCTTCTGATGCTACGGCATCCCTAGCCCGCAAAGCAGGAGCCATTGTAGTAAGCCATGAACAAAATCGCGGCCTCGGTTCTGCCCTGAGAACGGGCTTTTCCAAGGCACTTTCCATGAAGGCGGACATCGTGGTAACCATAGACGCCGATGGCCAGCATGATCCGGAAGACATTCCAAAACTTTTGGAAAAAATAAGGCAGGGATACGGCTTTGTTCTCGGCCAACGAGACCTGTCTAAATATCCTTTTATTAAGAAATTTGGCAATCTCTTCCTTAATGCAGCTACAAACTTCATTTCAGGCACGTCGCTAAAGGACACGGAATCCGGATCTAGGGCTTTCACTGCAGACACATTGAAGAAACTCCACCTGATAGCGGAGCGTTACGAAATTGCCGTGGAAATAATATTCGAGGTCGGCAGGAACGGCATAAAGTGCGCGAACGTTCCTATATCTTCACCCATATACGTCAAGGGCGTTGGAGTAGGAGACGGCATAAAAAATTTCCTCTTTCTCATGAGAAGGCGGGAAAGAAGCCTGAAAGATTATTGGGCAGATTTCAAGTACGTCATGCGGAACGCTTTGAAGAGGCGCTGAGGCCTTCCGTGACGCGCCGAATGCCTTCGTCAAGCGTCACCTTCGGCGACCATCCTATGGACTTTATTTTGGTTATGTCGGCCTTGCTCCTCGTGATTTCCTCCTTGGCCAGCTCGAATTTTATGGATGCCCCGAATCCGCACGTCTTCTCTATCGCGGTCACGGCGTTCAGAAGTGAAGTCTCCGATCCCGTCCCGACGTTGTAAGTCCCTTCGTTATTCATGCCAAGCATCAGCGCATCCACGACATCGTCCACGTATACATAGTCCCTTGTCTGCAGCCCTGTGCCGTAAATCGTCACGCCTCCGTTGCCAACGCAAATCGCCTTTGCGAACCTGTTTATCACGCCCTTGCCTCCGGGACCGTAGACGTTGAAAAGCCTTGCAACGAAGCCGTTTTTCGCCAACTTTTCCGCCTTGGCCTTGCTCTTCCCGTAATCGCTCATCGGCTTCAGAAGCGAATCTTCTACAGCCGTGCCTTCGCCGTACACTGCTGCGGACGACGTGAAAATAACTTTCGCGCCGTTCCTCTCGGCAGCGGCAAAAACGTTTTTGGAGCCCAGAAAATTGACCTTAAAAACGTTGTCTCCGCCTTCCCGAGCGTCCGTGAGCGCGGCAAGATGAAAAACATATTCGCATCCTTTCACGGCCTTCGCCACATCTATGTCGGATTTCACGTCGCCACGCATGAATTCCGCGCCCTGCACGTTATCCTTCTTTCCGGAGGATAGGTCGTCAAGAACCCGCACCTCATGTCCGGCATTCTGCAACTTTTTCACAAGGTGCGAGCCTATGAAACCGGCGCCACCTGTCACCAAAATCATGCGTATATATTGGCAATGGCATTTAATTAGCTTATTGCCGGCCATTTTGCCGCGGTTTGCGACCTATTCCGACAAACTCACTACGCCTTTTCAAATTCCCAGCCTAGCCCTCTGAAGATTTTCTTCATCTTCAGCGCATCTTCAAATGTGTCCGGAGATTCGCATATTATCGTGCAATCTATTTTTCTCTCAATAATTTGCGTTGCAAATGCCGTGAAATGCTTGTCATCTATCGGCACGTGCCTCTTTTCCCCGCCGGCGTTCCACTCCACGCCGGAATACTGGAAATGAATGTGCCTTTTCGGCAGAATGGAAAACAACGCGTCAAGATTTTCCGTTCCCCGGTGCTTTGCACGGAAGTGGGCTATGTCTATGCAAAAAGAGGTTTTGAGTTCTTTCGCAAGGCCAAGCACTTCTTCAACCGTGCCGAATTGCGTGTCCTTGCCTGTATTTTCAGGCGCGATTTCAACTCCCCACCCTTTGACGTGATTGAGTATGATGGCTATCTGTTTTTTCACTTCCTCGTATGCTTTTTCCTTGGCAAGCTCCCCGTAATATCCCGGATGAAAAACCACCGGAGACGCGCCCATGCGTTTTGCCCTGTCGCAAGAATCTGCTATCCTCTGCCGGCTCGCCTCCGCCTTATCTGAAAGTAAATTGATATAATAAGGCGCATGGACGCTCAGCGCCACGTTATGCTTCATCCGCTCTGCCCCTATCTTTTCCGCCAGCTCGTTGCCAGTCTGTATGCCGCGGCCGAATTGCACTTCCATCGCGTGCAGCCCTGCCGCTTCCGTTGCAGCTATGCCTGTAATGTTGCTGCCAGTAGGCGAGCCTGCCGTGCCTATGCGGATCTTCATAAGAATTCATGGCTGCGCGCTAAGAAATAGTTAAGCCAGAAGGTTCAGGATGACTATGAAGGATGAAAATCCGGCAGCCAAAGCCACAATGACTTTGGGAGATACATGGATGCTTCCCTCTTTTACGTCGTAATATCTTGTGAGTCCCGCCATTCCCTGCGGCATGCTCATCTTCTTGTCTGCCATGGTTTCCATTCATCGCGAGATTATTAAAGCCTTCACAATCGCCTGTTGACGCCGTTAATTTTTCGGGCGCGGCGTGAAGCGCTACATGGAATGCGAAAGTCGACAGTATCCGCCGGCGTTGCGCAAAACTTAGGGGCCATATAAAAAACAGCAACTGTTTCCGCTTTTAATCCTTTCGTTGCCAATTAAAAATTATGGCAATAGGCGATTACCATAACGAAAGCCCTGTATGCCCTTTCTGCGAATCCCAGATACGAACCACAAGGGACATGCTCCTTGGCGCAAACAAGATGTTCTACCTCTGCCCAAAGTGCAGCAAAGTCCTGTCAGTGGGAAGGGTTTGAACTAATCCGCCGCTTTGCGCGCGCCAAGACCTTGACTCTGTTTCAATTCCTTGGGCGCAGTTTCAGACCGTCATTGCCCCCGAACTGGCGGCAATGTCCGTGCTTTTCTCAACGGTAATAGCAGGCGTTGTTCGGCATTCTTCCCGCTAAAAGGCGGGCATTCACCCATAAAGACGCTGGGATATGAATAAATACGCAATTGAAAGATATTATGCAGATAACGATGAAGGCCGCCTACATGATCGGAGCCGCAACGGTAGTCGCGGCCATACTGATGTTTTATTTCGTCGCCATAACGGTTCCGACCGGAGTCGCCGGCGAGGTCCACGAACACGCGGATTTCAGGGTTTATTTAAACAGCGAGCCGTATAACTTTTCACAGGAGAAGTATATGTCTACGGACAACAGAACGCTCAGCAACTTCGTGCATCTTCACGATATGGACGGCTCGGTCATCCACAAGCACGCAACCGGCATCACGCTCGGGTTCTTTTTCAGGACGCTCGGCATGACATTCAATTCAACGTGCTTTGCCGTTGAAAACGCTTCGTACTGCAGCAATGCCACGTCAGCGCTCCGGTTCTTCGTGAACGGGAAAGAAAACTACGAATTCGGCGCTTACGAATTCAATGACTTG
The DNA here is from genome assembly GCA_035290885.1 of archaeon. Classification (GTDB taxonomy): domain Archaea; phylum Aenigmatarchaeota; class Aenigmatarchaeia; order GW2011-AR5; family GW2011-AR5; genus JACQID01. Next base: position 4,254 of record DATDTL010000037.1, on the reverse strand, counting down.
GATCGGATTCTCATTTCATATAACGCCAAAAACATAACCACTGAAATAAATTCCGTGACTGGCAATGCCTGCATTTATTCCGGCAAGTGCCCGGAAAGAGGTATGCCAGGCAACGAAACCTCCTGCCTCACGGGTTCCGGCTGCGTTGTTGAGGGCGCGCGGTGATGCCATGCCTGATGAAATAAAATGCGCTGACTGCGGCAAAGCTTTTCCCATGGCGGACGCGCTTGAGCAGCACAGGAAGGCGAAGCATACGGCAGAGCCCCCGCCTGCCGCTGCGCCAACAATAAGGAAATCGCACGCCATTTATGCGGCCTTATTCGTCGCCGTTATCGTTTCTGGATATTATCTTTATTCCGTATACTCCGCTCTAGGGCAATATGACGATTTCGCAAAATGCATCTCGGGCAGCGGCGCGAAATTCTACGGCGCGTTCTGGTGCCCGCACTGCGCAAACCAGAAAGCCATGTTTGGGCCCTCCGTGAAATATCTTCCTTATGTGGAATGCTCCACGCCCGACAGGTCCGGGCAAACGCAGGTATGCATAAGCGCCAAGATAGACAGCTATCCAACATGGGAATTCCGGAACGGCACGAGGCTCATGGGAGAAATATCGCTTCAGGACCTTGCCACAGCATCAGGCTGCTCCTTATAACCAACGGATCTTCCAAGGATACGCATAGTAAAGCATTCCCACTTTTTCACAATTTTCACTATCAGTGGCGGGGGCATGAGCACTGCAATAACCGTCATGAACGCCGTAGCGCTGGACACGCTGACAATGCCAAGAAGAGGGCCCGCAAGGATGCTCTGTATCAAACTTGGTAACAAGAACGCGCTCTACCTCATCAATTTAAGCACGCGTAAGAATATAACAAACCGTCGTCACTTGGTCAGTTCATCAAGAGTAATCAGAAATGTGATGAAAATGAATCAAATAATACAAATGAAAATCAGGTTAAACGGTTCAAAACCCGCTATTTGGAGACGATTTCTTGTCTCAGAAAACATAACATTCCATGAACTACATACCATTATTCAAAAAATTATGGGCTGGAGCAATTATCATCTTTATGAGTTTACCGTAAATAAGTTACCGATCCTATTTCCGTGCAAAGATTATGATGGCGCCTGCGAAGATTCCAAAAAAGCCCGCCTAAAGGATTTTTTGAAGGCAGAAAACCAAAAACTCGGCTACTCGTATGATTTTGGCGATTCTTGGGACCATAGCATTGTTGTGGAAAAAATTATGGAGAAAACCGAAAACAAGGGTGCCGATATGCATTGACGGGGAAATGGCATGCCCGCCGGAAGACTGCGGAGGAATCTACAGCTATGCGGGGCTTATTCCTATTATAACCAACAAACATCATCCGGAACATAAGGAAACGATTGAATGGCTTGGCCGAGAATTCAAACCGGAGAAATTCGATATAGACACCGTCAATAAACATTTACAAAGACTAAAATCTTGATAATTTTGGGATATTGGATGAAGCTGCCGGAGAAAGAAATTGAGCTGTTCTACAAGCTGCATTGGGCACTCATGTATTACGTAAATCAGAAGACTTTTATCATAAAAGGCTTGAAAAAGCCCGACTTCACGGGGCAGGAGCTTGAAGAAGTTGCAAAGCTGCATCGGCAAATATACTCTGGCAGCAGATGGATTGACGAGTTTGCAGACGAAAATCCGTTTAATTTTAGCGAAGAAGAGATTCAAATTATCAGAAGCTGGAAAAACTTCGTCAAAGATGATTTCTTTATAATTATTGACAGACTAGCAAAGAGCGAAGAGGATGTTTGGAATAATAACGTCACTGGAAGGGCCGATACCGAAGAAAAAGAGTCGGATGAAGAATTAATCAGATTTTATGCAAGCACTCAGACAAAGCGGCTTGAATATGAAAATGAAATAAGCGCCATACTTGAGAAAAATCCATCAATCAGGAACGCCTATATGCAAGAAGTGAGTAAGTCATATGCGCGGGGCGCAAAGAAACGTCTTGTTGAATCGGGGGTAACGGGCTGGTTCGCGATTCTTGAAGACATGATTATTGCATCTGGCAAAACCAAGAACGAAGCATTGCAACGGGCAAACGAAATGATTCCTGATGATAAAATAGGCGGCATACATATATTCAAATCAGGCTCGTGATTGATGGCCCGTCATGATTATGACGGTGACCTGCCATAACCTGTCTTTTGTCGGCCTTTCCCCCAAAAAGGGTTCATCAGAAGGCCCTGCAACATTTGTCTGAGCATTGAGCAATGAAAAGCAATGCTTCGCATCTCTTCTCGCTTGCACCCGTGCATGCCGGACCGTTTCATCCCCGTATGGCGCATCACGGTTCAGCGCCGGGGTGTCGTTTCTGTTTCCGGCAGCCGCCTTCCGACGGATGATGCACTTTCGGCTTTCGCCGCGGGTGGACAGAGTTTCCTCCACCGCTCCGCAAGTTTCTTTTTACAGAAGCCCGCGGATACAATGGCCGTTGCCGGCAGGTCACCGAATAAGATAACCGCGATAGGATATTAAAGATTTCGCTTCAGTTTTTCCCACCTGCCACGGCAATCATCGGCCAGCTTTTGCACATCCTTGTCTTTATTAGGAAGCAGATCTCTAAGTGTTACCCGACAGCCCATACTGAGCCGGTATTTATTTCTTATGTTAGTGACTATACCACCATTTCCTATGGAACAGGCAATCTAAATGCAAATAGAAAGATATGGCTCGTTACTCTAATCTTAAAGCCCGAACTCTTTTCCGCAGAAACCGCAGAAGCTGACTCCCCGGGCCTTGACTATGTGGCCCTTGAAGCCGTTGCCGCAATTATGCAGGCTTTTGCTTGCAGTTCCCCCAATAATGCCTTTCATTTATAACCACACCCCTTTGGTTGTTTTGCAGTTGGGCGTAAACCCCATTTTCCGCCCAAACCGCGCATTGCAATATCTACGTGCTATAACTATCGCTGTTATAATTATATATTGATTTCTATGCCGCGATATAAATGAAAAAAGCGTTCTAATGGAAAAAATAGGCGACCACAGGCCCGAAATCCCGCCAAGCGGGACGAAAAAGCCGCAACTTTTCCGTTTTAAAGGCTAGCATTGGCGTAGGAGAGCGTAGACTGAACACGTCGCCGAAGCTTCGTGCGTACATCCCGCTTCCATGACCGGTAGTCTTGCCGGTTGCCTACTGCCTATTTTCGAGAGCTGCTTAGGCCTTAGATGCTTTCAGGCCTTATCAGCGTATGGCGTAGCTACCCAGCTTGCCCTGTCGGACAGCTGGTAAACAAGTGGCCACGGAAGGATGTTCCTTTCGTACTTATCCTTCCTTCCTCTCAGGCAGAAACACCTCTAGCAGATATAGACCAAACTGGCTATGGCGTTTCAGATAGACTACTCGCAATCTCAAACCGCCTGATTTTTTCAGGATGCATAGAACCTATGCGCCTTGAAAATTTCACCATCTCTCCGATACCATGGATTCTTAGAGCGAAAATAGGATTAATATAATTTTTCTTGTAATAGGGGCCTGAAACCATTCCCGTTTTAAAATCCAGTTCAGTCAGGATTACCTTCAGATCCTGAAGGCATTCTTTGGATGCTTGCGCAAAATATATCTTGGCATTTTTTGGTTTTATAGCACCTTTTTCAAAGTGAGGAATTCCCCCTTCTGAATCGAAAAACCCTTTGACATATCCCTTCTGCGTTTCCTTGCCACCTTGGATTATCCATTTTGGGATTCTCCACTGTCTCTGGTTTCCGGGATATTCGCCTGTTGTTTGCAAATATTCAAAAATTTTCTTCGAATCAATGACAAGCTGCCACACGTTATCTCTTTTGTCAATAAGCAGCCTTGGCATTTTTCCAAAGTAACGAAACAAAATTTGAGACAACCTTAGAAGCCATTCCTTATTTTTTTGATAGAACCTTATTCTATAGACATGATATTTTTCATTTTTTATGAAAGTTCCATCCCTTAACGCCCCCAAGATATATGCCAGAGTTTTTCTATTACCTATTTTTGCTTTTGAATCCACTAGGCTCGGCGATGGGCGTTCCATGAAGAATCATGGAACGCGACGGTTGAAAAGCTTTTGCTCCATACCGAAATCGCGCCGTTCTGAACCCAACTAAGGTGCCCTTTTAATACGTGAACTCCGTCACCCTTGGCTGCTGCTGCGCAGCCAGGAGAGGGCCAGCCGACAGCGACGCCGCAACACGCGGGGTCGATCTGTTCTCCGCACTGCAGAT
>DATDTL010000036.1:0-2739 GCA_035290885.1 archaeon | reverse complement strand
GAGAAATGATTAGATATTTAAGCCAATAAGCCAAGTAGTTACAATGTTCTTCCAGAAAAAAGCCGAAATGCAGGACATAAAGAAAGCGGTTTCCGAAGAAAGCATGACGCCGGCGCAGAAATTCTACCCTCCGCGCGAAAGCCGCGTGGCCGAAGGCCAGGAAGACGATGCCGTGCAGAAAGCGGTCCGGAGCCAAGAGGATTATACGCTTCCAGCAGCCGAAAACAGGGGAACCGCGCCGCTCTTCGTTAAGGTGGATAAATATTACGGCATACTCAAAGACATCCAAGAGATGAAGATGTTCCTCTCCGGCACCAAACACCTTTATCATGTGCTTGAAGAGGTGGAAAACGTCAGGAACGATACGTTGAAGGTAATGCGCGCGACAATACAGCGCCTTGAAAAAAGCGTAACCGAGATAGATTCCAGCCTCCTCCGGCCAAGAGAAGGCGAATACCCGACCAGCCAAGACAACCCGGAAGTCCGGCACATAGAAGGCTCTTTGAACGAGTTGCAGAGCCAGCTTGACGTCCTGAAAAAAGAACTGCAGTCCATGAAGTGATTCTACAACTGTACCCGGATATTAGGAGTATAGTGAATGGTTATGAAGGCAACTATCGGGCATATCGGGATAAATCTCTCAAACGCAGCGAAATCATTTCGCCTTTGGAAAGGCCTTCTAAAACATCTTGGCTTTGAAATCGTCGAAGATGGCAAACAACATTTCGACGCAAGCGATGGAACGAGTTATCTCTGCGTTGGCGTGACAGGGAAGGCCCATAAGGCGACCGGGTTTCACCGCAAGCGGACTGGACTGAACCACATTGCCTTCAGATTGGAGTCACGCGAACTGGTCGATCAGTTCGCCGCAGGCTTCCTTGTTCCCCGCAAGATTCAACCTCTTTACGGCGGAGCAAAAGCGTATCCTGAATACGTTGAAGGCTACTATGCAGTTTACTTTGAGGATCCTGACAGAATAAAAGTAGAGGTCGTTTACGAACCGTCTTGGGCCGCTTATTTCACGCCCCGGATTTCAAACATCGGCAGCGCTCCCATGAGCGCCCAAGTGAAAATGACAATGAAGTCTGCAGGCTCCAACGCAATGCTTGCGGAATTCACGTGCGGCCCTGTTGATGCCGGCAAAAGCGGCGCGTGCAGCACTGCCGAGTATCTCTTCAAAATGCCTTCGGAACTCGTGCTTGAGGCGGACTCGCCCGGCGATGCCGGCGAGTTGAACGAAGGGAATAACAAATTGACGATAAGCGTTTCGGAGAATCATGTAGTTTCCATAGCGTGATGCGATTTTTATCCTTTGGCTACATTTTAACTCATAAGCGGGGGTAGCCAAGTGGCCAAAGGCGCAAGTTGAGTTATAAGGGCGTTCGCCCAATGAATGCGAAACTCAAGAAACGCTTTGGGATATCTTGTCCCTTAGAGAAGAGCAATCTTCAAGGAATGGGTTCGCAGGTTCAAATCCTGCCCCCCGCATTTCATGAACATAAAAGCAGGGAATCAATGCGATGAGTTTCTTTGTGAAATCCAGCGCCCGAAAATGAAAGAGCTTTGGGGCAACAAGAAAGATGCGACATGGAATGACGCATAGGCACATGTCGTGAAAGTCTGAAGATTGCATCAGATTCCGTATCTGAGAAACGCCCCGATTCCTCCGAAATTCAGGAACCGCTTTCCTGCGTCGTGGTGGGAGTCTATTATCTTGACTTTGCCGCCGTATTTTTCAGCGAGCTTCATGAGGCCTTCGCATTCGCGTGCCTTCCCGTCGCTGACAAGCAGCGTTTGAACTGCGCCGGCATCTATGGCGTCCTTGGTATTGCCCGCGCCGTAAGCCGCCTTGCCTGACATGGAGACGGCGGCGAAGAAATCTTCCACGAGTTTCGTCTGCTCGGCCACAGCAGAATCGCGGACTATTTTTTCTACTATGCCGCGGCGCAAAACTTCCTGTATGCCGGGGTCGCCCGCATACGAAACGCTGTCGGTGAAGGTCTTTCTTGCAAGTTCCGGCTCCTTTTCTTTCAGGATTTTCATTATATTCTCCTTCGTGAACCCGGGCCCGGCAAGTATGCAGGCGTGAAACTGCTTGCCCTTGATGTAGCTTATTATCTCGGCGTAATATGCAGACGAATCATGCTCGCCCATGCTCTTGCCGGTGCTGCCGTGTATCGTGGCAAGCGTCTCCAGCCGCTCGGTGAGCAGGGCAAATCCCGCTTCAGCGTCGTCAACGGCTGCGATGAGGATGGGCGGATGGCGCACCTTTGCCTTTTCCAGCCGCTCTATTTCGTAGTTCTTCCAGTCCTTTTCTACTGTCACGGGACGGTTCACCTCTATTTCAAAGGCGTGATGCGACCGGTCGCCTTCGGATGACTCCGTGATTAAGCCGCCAACCCTCAACTGCTCGCCGGAGAAGTCTATTTTTTCAGCGCGAAGCTTGACAAAAATCCTGCGCTTTTCGCTGCGCACTTCCCGGTCGCCTTGGAGTATCTTTATGCTCCTAACAGTGTGGCCTGAAACAGAGTCTCCGGGCGCTATGATTTTTTCCAGAAGCCAAAGGTCATCCTGCGTTTCCGGTACCACGGTAACGATGCCGTGCTTCATGTCCTTTTCGGTTATCTTCATGGTTCTAAGTCGCAGGAAAGCGATTTATATGCCTTGCAGATAATTAGTTGCAGGTGCACAAATGGCAAGCGTTGATACGTTCACGGTATTTCTGGTGATGGGGCTTGC
>DATDTL010000035.1:0-4645 GCA_035290885.1 archaeon | reverse complement strand
CTCATAGCCGCTAGACTACCGGCCCGACGCTGGGGGAGGGATTTGAACCCTCGCGTGCCCGAAAGCACACAGGTTTAGCAAACTTGCGCTTGGCTTTATATGCCAATCTGCGCCGTGGACCAAGCTTGGCTACCCCAGCACTCAATTTTTATTTGGCATAAAAGTTTTATAACGATGAAAAACCCCGTATCAGGGTTTTAAATTCTTTAACCCACATAAAATACAAGTGATAAAAATGGTTGCGAACATATGCAATTTCTCTGAGACGGCAAAAAAGGACGTTTTCACCGACAAAGGAATCTACTACGGGCGCGTGACTGACATCAGTCTGGATTTGGACAGGTTCAAGGTCAAGGCCCTTATAGTGGACGCGGTAAGAGGTTCCCACTTGGCCTCGATAGTCGGCGACAAGAAGGGTGTCGTGGTGCCTTACTCCATCGTGAAATCGGTGGGTGACATCATAATTATAAAGCATGTGACCCCGATCAGCGCCGACCGCGAGGCGCCTGTAGAGGAAGCGGTTGCCTGATTTGCGAAAATCGGATTGCGATAAAGCAGTGCTTTTTACAGCTCACATTCCGGACGGGATGTGAGATTTTCAGCATCTTTATAAGATATTGAGTGCATATAGTGATATTATGGTTACTTTTGAGGTTGCTGGCAGGACAAAAAGGGATTCCGAACTTCTTTCCCGCCTGCTCGCAAGGGCCGGCTTTCTCTCAGGATTCCATTCCCAGTCTTTCGGCGGCTATGCCACGGAAAGGAACGGTGCGTCTTCCGCATGGTATGTAAGACTGGAAAAGGAGGGAGCCATGAGCAGGGAAATCCCGGAGATTCCCGATTTTCTCATGATGCTCGATTCTTCTGCGGAAGCGAAGCCAAAAAAGGAAACTATCGTCATAGTCAACACGTCAAAGCCCAAAAAGCCCGGGCAGATAGACGCGTATTCCGTATCCATGGAATCCATCAAGCGGCAGGATGCCGTTCCTGTGATGCTCGGCGCAGCCTTGAAAGCGTTCGGCAAGATACCCCTAAAAAACGCGAAAACCGCGCTTGAAAATGAAGGCCGCAAGGACTCCTATTCCGCAGTGGAAGCGGGATACAAGGCAATGAAATAAGGTGATTATATGATAGTTTCCGAAGACGAGATAAAGCACGACTCCAAGAGCCTGCCGATTTCCCTGCCTGCGTTCCTTGACAGGTCCAAATGGAGATCCATGACCCCGAAAGTTGATGCCAAAAGGGCTCTGGACATCTATACCGGCACCATGGCATGCCCGGACGGAGCCATTATGCTGGAAAACGGCAAGATGAAGATAAATTATTCTGCATGCACGGGCTGCCTTGTATGCCTTAGGGAAACGCCCTTCAACGCTATATCCGAAGAAAAGGTGGAGAAGTAAATGCCGTTAGAATTTGTTTCCGCGAAGTCCGCCGCCCTTCTCGGGGCAAAGCTTGCAGGCGCAGATGCCTGCGTTTCGCCGGAAGACAGAGCGCTTTGCAGGCAGGCATGCGTGCCGCATTTGCAGAGCACCGATCCCGCCATTTCCGCCACAGGCGGATGCATCGCAGGCAGGCGAACGATGGCAATTCTTGACGCTTCATGCGCCCAATCTAACGCCATTTCCACTATGGCTTCCATGAGGCTTCCTGTGGTTTCAATGCTTTATTCGCAGGCGCACCCGCAACTAGGAGAACTGCACTCTGCATTCTATTCACTGACCGATACCGGCTGCATAATGTTTTCCCCGGAAAACCTGCAGGAACTTCTTGACTTGGTGATTCACGCTTATCGCGTTTCTGAAGACCGCAAGGTTCTTCTTCCGTCAGTCGTCCAATTCGACGACCCGCATCTTGCCGAGGATGTGAGCGTGCCGGGCGACAAGGTCATCTCGGCATTTATAAAACATCAGGCGCTGCCGCACAAAATAGACGCAAAGAAGCCTGCCGCGCTCGGCGGGCCGTCTTGGGACGCCGCGCTTAAGATGCAGCAAGTCAAGGCGATGGAGAACGCAGCTTCCCTCTACAAATCGGTTGCCAAGACGTGGAATACTAAATTCAGAAGGGCATATAGCGCTGTCGAGGCTTACAAAACGGACGACGCCGATTTCATACTCGTCACGATGGGCTCGCATTCGCTTACCGCCAAGAAGGCGGCAGACACAATGAGGGAACGGGGCGTCAAGGTCGGTGTCGCGCGCATACGCATATTCCGGCCGTTCCCGTACAGGGAGTTGTCTGAAATACTGTCCAAGTCAAAAGCCGCAGCAACTGCGGACTTTTCCGCCCCCATTGGAGGCAGGACTCCGCTGCAAAGGGAAACATGCACTGCATCAAGCTTCGCAATCATGAAAAGGCCCTCAGAAAAGGACTTTGAAGAGATGTTCGGGAAAATCTCAAATGATCCCAAGGCTTACTGGGTAATCTGATGAAATACGTCCTTGCGGCCGTGGCTCTTATTTTATTCATAAACGTATACCTTCTTCTATATGTTCAAGACATAGAACTGTCCGGCTATACCGCAAAACTGATAGGCAATTTCTTCGGCCAAGCTGCAGGATACGCCCGGCCTCTTGCAATCGTGTTGCTCGGAACGATCGTGGCCCTCGTCACGCTCGCGCTGCGAAATGGTGGGCGAAAATGAGGCAAGGCAGGCAGGCGTATCCGGCGCTCTACGACAGGGCGCTGTCGCTGGCCTCGCAAGGCATGGCAATAAAAGACATAGCCGCCGAACTGGGAATTTCATATTCCGCTTGTTATCATTGGGTAAAGGGATTGAGAAAGCCCGACGAAGGCAACCTTAATTCCTTCACCGAAGAGATAAGAAAAAACGGCCCCTTGCCGGCGGCATCCATGGTAAAATTCCCCAAGCACAACGAGCTGTTCCTCATTGCGTCAAGGCGCGGCATGAGAATAAAGCGCTACATGCTTCCGAAAAAGCTGGGAGAATATTCCACATGGTATTTCGTGCCCGGCCAGGAGGAGAAGCTCAAGCAGGGCGTACTGGGGCTTGTTAAGAAATATAAAGAACTGAAACAAGAGTTATTGGATTGTCTTCCGGAATTGGGAGACGCGCCAGGTGATGTGCATGGATGACGATATGGATGTTGAAGAAGTTGCCGAAGAAACCGTGTCAATAGACCCGACCCTGAAAGAAGCGCTGGACAATAACGGTAATTTCATTACCGGCAATCACGGCTGCATAGGATGCGGGGAGCTTCTCGCCCTCAAGATAGCGCTGCATGCCGTGGGAAAATGCGTGGTAGTGCATTCCTCCGGCGAAATAGCCCTTCTCGCCAAATACCCGAATTCCTACGTTTCCGTGCCTTTCGTTGGCGCTGGCAGGAACGCCGCGCCGCTGGCAGCGGCCGTGGCAAAAGGCGTTTCGGAAACCGTGGTCGCTTACGCCGGAGACGGCGCCACCCGCGAGCACATGAACGACCTCATGGAAACCGCGCGCTCCAAGGCAAACGTGATTTACATATGCTACAACAACCAGTCAAGCGACGTATATTCCGAAAGCGTGGCCAAAATTTTGTCAAGATACGCTGATTATGCCGCGACCGCCTCCATTTCACATGCCACGGATTATATTAAAAAATTGAAAAAAGCCGCGTCGCTTCCGGGCGTAAAGTACATCGAAGTGCTCGCTCCGTGCCCTGACAAATGGGGCTTTGATACTTCCCTTACTGTGGAGGTTGCCCGCACCGCTGTGGAAAGCAGGGCATGGCCGCTCTATGAAATAACGTCAGGCAAAACGGAGATCAATTCCATGCCCACAACCATGTCCACGGAAAATTATTTCTCAATGCAGCGAAGATTTGCATCTGCCGACCCGGCTGACATAGAAGAGGCAAAAGCCCGCATATCAAAGACCTGGAAAAGCCTCCAGCAGTGATCAGCAGGCAGAGGATGCCGACTGGCCAAGCGTGTCTATCTTCACGGATGCGCACGCGCCGTCTGCATCAGCAGCGTTGAATAAAACCGTGCTCCCTACGGGTATCTCCGTGACCCCCACGCTCCCGTCACTGGACTTCCAAAAGCCGCTTGCCAAGGTTCCGTCCACAAAAACAGTGAGTATGTTATTCAAATCCACATTATCCTTTATCGTCACCGTTCCTGTGTTCCTAACGTATATCTTGATCGGGGAACCCTGTTGCACAAAAACTATCCTCACCTTGGTGTTAACGGCGTTAAGCGTGTTCTGCGTGCCTTCCCCAACGCTTTTGGTAGTAAGCTCTGTCTGGCTCATGAAGAACGTATAAACCGCGCCTATGAGGGCAACGGTTATCAACAGAAGCAGTATTGTGGATATGACCGGCGTGATTCCTTTCATAAATACAACTTAGGCAAGGTTAGTATAAATACTATGTGGCAATCAGATGCCCGCATCCTTCCTAAGCGCAGCGGCCTTGTCAATCTTCTCCCACGGAAATTCCGGCCTGCCGAAATGGCCGTACGCCGCGGTTTTCAGATAAATCGGGCTCTTCAGCACGAGCGATGCTATGATCTGCGCGGGCTTCAGCGGGAAATGTTTCCTAACAAGCTCGGATATCCTCTCCCTGCTTATTTTTTCAGTGCCAAAGCACTCCACAAAAACCGAGACCGGCTCGGCAACGCCTATCGCGTATGCAAGCTGCACCTC
>DATDTL010000034.1:0-9552 GCA_035290885.1 archaeon | reverse complement strand
AACATTAGGCTCTTATCCCGCGAATCCGGATAATCCGGATTACCAGTATTTCATGAGCCTCACTGGAGGGGATGAGAATGGTCATCTTGCGGATGAATTATCTGGTTGGATGATTGCCGATCTTGTTGGAGATAGCAAGAGGTGGTTTCTAGAGGCTGGCAGTAGATGGTTCCACAGCTATGTCGCATCTGGCGCTCCAAAGACGTTTAAAATGAACGACGACGCTATGGAAACGATTTACAAACAGGCGTGGACGGGGCAATTTGACTTAACCAAGAATTATGATGCACATAATGCCGCAATCGCCTTTATCGGCATTAATCCTAATCAAATGAGCACTATTCTCCGCGCACTTGAAGACCTTAAGGCTGCACAGGGTCACCTGACAGACGATGATATCAAAGGCGCGCTTGTCGCTTATGGAAATGCTGATATGCAAAAGAGACTTGACTTGATAGCTCCTGTCATAGCTGCGAACAGATACCAAGACCAATAAGTGAACTCCTGCACTTTACAAATGCAGAAGAAATAATAGAAAATGTCGCTGTTTTGACGGGCAACTCCTCAGCCAACGCATATCTGCCTGAAAGAATCCAGCCTTCTTGATGCCGGCACGCAATACCCGTCTCCGGCAACTATAGTAGAAGAAAGGGCTCCTGTGCAGCAATAAGCAGGAGCACAGAGTTCATTGCCGTATGGCTTGCCGCTAACGGGATTTATTTGTTTCCCAAGGCATTGCGAAGGTGCATAACATTGGTATGAATAGGGTCCTGACGCAACTTTTGGCGTTCCTAACGGACTGTCGCAATATATGTTTTTCGTGCCGGTAGCGTCATATGCATCATCTGGTATAGGACATTGAGAATCTGCCGTACACTCTCGCGGCGGCACCGTCGTCGTAGTCGTGGTAGAAGATGCCGTAGTGATAGTGATGGCTTCCTCGTCCCAGACGCCGCTTATCGGCGTGTCGGCCTGATAAACACCGGCACGGAGTGTGTGGTCGCCTGTCGCCATTATATTCATGTTCCTTGTACACACATAGTTGACTCCCGTCGTTAAATCCGTCGTATCCACAGTGAAGCTGCATCGCTTGCCAGTGTCCAAGCCGTCCATGCCGAAGCGGACGATATAATCGCCAAGATCAAAACCCCAGCCCGTCACAAGGGCGTTCATGTCCACGCTTTCGCCCTGTGCGTAGCTGGTCTTGGACGTCGCCATGTCAACGACCTTGTTTGGAATCGGGCCACGGAACGAAACTTTAGCATAATTGACATCTAAAATTGGTCCTAGTGGAGCGGACCTCTCATAATAATCTATTTGCGCTGTGTGACTTCCTTCTCGCAATTCTTTTATACCAGTTTGTTCCCTATAGGCATGATTAGTCCAATCGTTGACTAGTGGCTGATTATCCACATTAAGTAAAACCCCGTCATCGCCTCCAATGACGAAGCTATAGATGCCTCCACCTTGAACGCTAAAACGCCTAGTTGATTGAAACGTTATTCCATCTAATAAATCATAAGCTATCTTGCGAGGGCCCCAATCATCAACAAAATTAAATGCATCCTGATGCGGGCCTGTTCCTAGGCACGCGCCTCTTGATCCGTCATAAACGTACCAGTTCCGTTGCCAGTAAGTTGCCGGGAACGCTTGGTCCGCGCACACGTTCGCGGGCACGGTCGTTGTAGTCGTGGACGATGTTGTAGTCGTGGTTGATCCGGGCGGAACGGTTGTGGTGGTAGTTGTTGAAGACGGCGCCCCGTTGCACGAGCCTCCCGAGCAGCCGAAAGCGCAAGTGTTCTGGAACGATGCAGTGCAGTCCGCGTTGCGGTAATAGAGGTCGCTGCCGCTGCATACGAATTCCCGCGTACACGTATCGCCTGGCACGGTTGTGGTTGTGGTCGTTGACGAGGTTGTCGTGGTAGTAGTCGATGTTGTCGTGGTAGTTGTAGTCGTGCTGGCCGCAGTATTCACAACGCACGCGCCGTCACTGCATATGTAACCGCTGGGGCAATCAACCAGAGGTGTATCCACGCTATGGTCACTTTTACAGTAAAACGCTTGTTTTTGCGTGCCTCCGGTACAATAATCCGTATATGTTACTGGAGCTATGCATGAACCTCCATCGCATGCGGCTCCGTAATATGTCGTCGTCTTTTTTGCAAATATATAGTATGCTAAGGGGCCTTCGCAATTAAGATAGCAATAATTATTCTTGGCGCACCATGCTTCTCTGTCGCCGGTGCCGCACTGAGCGGCTTCTCCCCAGTCCGTGCAATAACTACCGTCAAGATGATCAAGGGGGCACGATATATCATCGTAGCAGTCGTTTTCCGTCGCAAAACACTGTTGAAATTGCAAATCCACGCATGTTGTTACGCTGCTGTGAGTAGCAAGCCCTGCCGCTGAATTAATGCCGGTAATTATGAGTATAATTAAAATTATGTATGACGATCTCATGCACTTATCCTCCCTGTCATTATCTTGTTTATGGATAATGTTTTTTCGTCAAACGGCACGTAGATTTCAAGCGACCCCGCTTTCCCGAATGGAAACTCAATTTCGGTTTCCAGATTAACTATCACTGCCCATGCATAAGCCGATGACTGCCCGTTTTCGCCTGAGGTATTCAACATTGCTTTATCAATGGACGCTATATTGCCCTCGTAATTGTTCAGGACCAATTGGCGGGCTTCTTGACAACTCACTTTTGAAACCGTTCCTTCGTGTTTCAAACATATGCTTTCCAAAGATTCTCCTGTATTACTATTCTGCAATTCCACATTATCTGACACACTTGTAGCTATCGTGGTCGCCGTCGCACTTTGCGTTCCCGACCCGTCCTGCGCAACCGGCGTGGCCGTCGTACCCGCATTTTCCCCGCCCGTTGGCGCAAGATAATACCCCGCGACTGCAATGCCCGCAAGAAATATTAAGGCAATCATTGCGTTCCTGTGATTCCTCCTTTCAGAGGTGTGGAACATGACCTCTCCCCAATCTATCGCCATGCGTTTACTTATGTCCGGTGGGATTTATAGGTTACACTGCCCTATGGGACAAGATAAACGCCAAAGAGATTGAACAGTACCAGCATCGCCATTGCAATGGACACGTACTTCGTTATCTTTTCGGCGTGAGGCGTGTATTTGCCTATCAATTCTTGGAAGAACGGCCCGCCGTCCAGCGGCTTCATCGGAAGCAGGTTGAACAGGCCAACGCCCAAGCTGAACGTGTATATCCAGAAAAGCACCATGTACGCCGAAAGCGCAACGCCGGGAAGCGAGGCGCTGTACGCCGGAGCCGAGCCGCGCAGGTACACCCCGAGGTAAGCCGAGCCGTTGTTGTCTCCAAGCGTCACGTTCACGAATCGGGCGCTGCCGCCGGTAACAACCCCTGCATGCGACGGGAATATCCCCGAGAATATGGGAGTGAGCTGGCCGCTCTTTATGCCAACCAGCCCCACGCTAACGGTATCACCGGGAGATTTCACATCCAATATCACTTTCAAATCTTCCGCGCTCATCACGCGCGCGCCGTCTATTGAAATTATCGCGCCTGTAAGGTTGCTATCATAGGCAGGCGAGTCTTTTATGAAAGGAAACGCCGTTCCCGTTTGCACGAACGCGCCTGATATTGACGTGAGCAAAAGCGCTATGATTCCGGCGACCGCAAGGTTCGCAAAAGAGCCTGCTGCATAAACTTTCAGCTTCGTTGCCACAGGCGCCCTTGCAAGCTGCTTTTGGTCCGGCTCCACGAACGCCGCGGGTATGAACAGGAAAAACGCCCATCCTACCGAGCTTATCCTTACCTTGCTTATCCTGCACATGACCCCGTGCATGATCTCATGCGGCACCACGACTGACACTATCCCTATTATCCATATCCACCACGGCACTATGAAAACCCCGGGCACCGAAACCGGCGAGGAAACAGGGCCGGGCAGTATTATTCCCGCGCCGCCCCCTCCCGCCTGCTTGGTAAGTATCTTGTACGCGGTTTCGCCAAGCCACGAGATGATTGCCAGTGACGCTATCACGCCCACCGCTATGCCGGCGTACGCCACGGCATTCCAGAAAGCCGGGCTTGCGCGGGCTATCCTGTCTATGAAATCCCGCCCCTTCTTGGTCCGCCTCATGAACACGAAGCCTTCCCGCTTCACGTGCTTCCTGTCGGAATACAAAAGAAACGATAGCATGGCTGCAAAAGCCGCGAACGCAAAAATCTCCGTTGATATAATGCCCGCAGCGAAAAGCGAAACAACTCCCGCTAATACGCCAACAATGGCAACAAGAACCCTGTCCATCGCAATAGTTTTCCGGAAGCGCTAATAAAGCTTTACGCCGCAGGGCTTTGTTGAATAAATGACCTTGTGCCACAATATTGTGTTTCAGAAAACCAATATCGCAACCTATTGCGTTCATAGGGATTATTAAAGCAAAGCCCGCCACAGGATATCCGTTAACTTTGTCAACGGCATAACACACGCCGGAATACGTTTTATTCTTCGCCGCGCATTATTCTTCATGGACTTGAATCGCAGGCTGGCCCGCCACGCAGGCTTCCTGATAAGGCTGAATCTCTTTGCGCTCCCGTTTTACGCCATCACGGCAACAGGCATCCAGTCCCATGCGCTTGTGGAACTCACGCAGGGGCTTTCGGTTCTGCTGATGCAGGCGACCGGAATTCCGGTGACGATTGGCGGCAGCCTTATGGCAGTCCCTGTGGAAGGCGGAACTTGGGCGGCATACGTGAGCTGGGACTCGTCGGGGTGGAAAAGCATGCTTGTCTTTTTCGCACTTTTAATGGCAACCGATGCGCCTTTGAAAAAAAGGCTTTGCGGCCTTCTGCTGATTCCGGTGCTGTATGCGATAAACCTCTTGAGAATATGGTTCATGTTCTTCTTTGTCCGGGCGTTCGGCCTTGAACACTACGAACTGGTTCACGGAACACTCTGGAGCTGGGGAATGATCGTAGCGCTCCTTGCAGCGTGGCTTCTATGGAAAAGATGGGCGGAAACCGGCCTCGTCAACAAACTTCCGGGAAATCCGCCGGCCGTGCATCAGGCTGAAAATCGCCGCTTCGGCCGTAAACACAAATGAAGAAAACAATAAATACCGCCCGGGGCCATTAAACATTAACTTATGGAAGACTTTCACCAGCTTAGTGAGCGCCTCACCGGCCTTGAAACCAAGCTTAGGAACACATTTGTCCAGATAGACCAGAGGCTTGGCGAACTAGAAACAATAAAGACCGAGAACTCCGAAGAAAGGCTGCAGGAAATAGAGGACTTGATGCTTCTTTTGCAGGTGGATAACACCAAGATAAGGGAATCAATAGGCAGAAAAGAGGATTCTTCTTTCATGGGCGCGTCCTCCATGCCCGACGATGCCAAGATATATGAAAAACTTGAAACTCTTGAGCAGGAAGTCAGGGCCCTAAGCGGAGGCGCGCCTGTTGCAGGAAGCGAACTGGAAAGCAGGATAAGCTATCTCGAAAAAAAGCTTGACGCATTTTCCGAAAAAAACGTTTCAGCAGACGACGCGGAAGAAATGGGCAGTGAATTGAAAAGCATCCGAAGAAGCGGCGGGGACGACGTTGAAAAAAGATTGTCCGCGCTTGAGGACAAAATAGAAGAAGCGGGCGGCACGTCTTCGGTAGTGCCTGAAGATCTCGGCAGGAAAATAAGGCAGCTTGAGGACAAAATAGAATCGCTCGGCAACGGGCAGTCCGTGAAAGAGCTTGAAGAAACAATAAGCGGCGTACAGTCATATGTAAAGGAAAAGCTCGAATCCGTGAATCCCTCCGGGATCATGGACCTTGTCACGAAGAAAGGCCTGCAGGAATATGCGGACAAGCTTGCCGCGGCACGCTCCGGAATCGAGAAGGACATGGAAAAGATGGCCTCCATGAAAAACGACCTTGATAGCATAGCCGGCATAAAGAAGGATTTGGAGGAAAAGCTTTCTCGCCAGGCAGCCGATAGCCAAAGGAATTCGGCGCTTCTTGAGAAAATACAGGCAGCCGAGAAAAACATAGACGAGAAGCTCGGGGAAATAGACGCCCTGTCAAGGGAGATGGACAAGAAAGTGGCCGAAGCCGGGGAAAGGCTCCTCGCCAAGGCCACGGGATTCCCAGACACCACATCCACCGATGATAGGTTCGGGAAAGTCGAAAAAACGCTTGAGCAGCTATGGAGCTTCAAGAGTGTCATGGAAGCGTCAAAGCTGAAAGAGCATCATGTTGATTCCGTTCTGGAAAAGAACCTTGTTGCCATAAAGGAGCTGGGCGAGCACATAGAGGAGGAGTCCGTCAGCCGCGTCTCGATGGAAAAAAGCCTGCAGGACGTGAAAAGCAGGCTCGAGAAACTCGCCGGCATGGACAGGGAATTGCAGAAAGAGCGGCACGCGATAAAGGAGATCACGGAATCCACAGGCAAGCATCATGATGACATTGACAGGAAGCTTGAGAGCCTCGGCAAGAAGCTCAGCCTTGTCAGCGAGCTTCGGAAAGACCTTGACGAAGAGTCCGTCAGCCGCGTCTCGATGGAAAAAAGCCTGCAGGACATCAGAAACGACATGAGCAACGTAGAGAAGCTGGAGAAGGCACTGGAAAAGGAACGAAAGGCCGTGCAGGAAATGGCGCAATCGTCTGCTTCATATGAAAGCAGCGTTCAGGCGAAGCTTGGCGAAATGACAGAGAGGATGGCTGAACTGGACGCAACAAAGCAGGATCTTTTGAAAGAAAAGAATGAAATACGAAAGATGGCGGAGTCCGGCAGCAACTATACCGCGAACGTGGAAAAGCGCGTGAAGGAACTTGAAAGCCACCTGCAGCAAATAGCCCGGCTAAAGATGGAGCTTGAGAATGAGTCCGTCAAGAGGCTTGCGGATGAAAGGATAATCAACGACATAAGGCGCCAATTTTCGCTTATAGAGAACCGCATGGAGAAGTTCGCTGCAGTGCCTTCCGACATGCACGCCATGGTGGCGGCCATTGACCACTTAAGGCAGGGCGCGGCCACCGAAACCGAGGCACGCGCGTCCCTTGAGCAGGGCATAGCCGGCATGCGTGAGAAGCTGCAGGGCATGGAATCCGCATGGAAGGATATTGAAGCCAAAAACACCCGACCGCAGATAGGCACCGGTTTCTTGGACAAGATTGGCCAAATGCAGAGCCGCCTTGACGGCATAGAAAAGCGCATCGGCGCCACGAGCCCTGCCGCAGGCGGATATGCAAAGGTTGAAGAGGAGCTGAATACCCACATCACGGACTTCAGCAACCAGATGAACGCGCTGCGCGGAAGGCTGATGCAGGAAAGCTCTGAATTCTCGCAGTTCATGAAGCAGAACGACATAAACCAGTTCCGGAAGGAGATGAAGGAGCACCACAAGATGCTCCGTTCCATTGACAAAAGAATAGAGAAGAGCGCTATAAGGTTCTTTGCCGAAAACCTTGAGGACTTTGCAAAGGCCATGGACAGAAGGACGCCGATCATGGTGACGCGCGAAGCCTACGACCACGACATGCACGCGCTTGCCGCGAAACTCAGCAAGATAGAAGCGCCGGACGGCGCCGCCCTCTACGAAAGGATGGACTCCCTTGAACGCGACATTGGCCGCACGATAGTCGCCATGCGCTCCATGATGTCAAGGGTGCCAGTCGTCGTGGAGTAGTTTTTTGACAAATATTGGACGCAATATCGCCAAATACATATTAAAAGATTTTCGCAGTTTATTTCTCATGACGCAGACTTACGCCGATTTTGCTAAGATACTCTCAAATCCTGCATATGAAGCGGCAGTTTTTGACCTTGACAAAACCATCATAGACACGAACACGTCAAGATCCATAGGGTTGGGCATCCTCTCCAAAGAAATGCGCGCCCTGCATTACGGAAATGTTGTAAAAGGCTTGCAGGGTGCCGTTCTCGCAACAGCTTATGATAAGCTGGGCAGTGAACAACGCGGCCTTGAGGCGTTCATACGCAGCGTCAATTCAGCGCGATGTGCAAACGATAAAGAAGCGTATGCCTTTGCGGAACAATGCATAAGGCGTAGCCTGCTGCCCGGTGCCAAAGAACTCGTAAACCTGTTTCACGAATATGAGATGCCAGTGATGATATTCACAGGGGGGCTTGACGTTTCCGCCCAAGCTGCTGCAAATATTCTTGATGCCGATAGTTGGGGCAGTTGCTATGCAATCAAGGGCAATACTATCTTGCCTTCCATTTATGCAGAAACTGGAACTCCGAGCAAAAATGCCGCCCTTAGAAATTTTTTAGCCCATGCCTGCTGCCCCATAGAAAATTGCATAGTCTTCGGCGACAGGGAAACGGACATTGAGGCGTTTGCAGCATCCGGATATGCGGTGGCCTCTCCCAAAGCTACAAGGAGAGCAAAGCGTGCCGCAGACCTCTGGGTACCGGATTATCGCGAATTATGCAGAGCAATTCCGGCAGGCAAGAGGCTTTGCACGAAAAGTAGCCAATGAACACAAGATATTGTGATTTTTGGTCATATAGAATACAACCGGTTGACCGATTTTGGACTTTAGGTGCAAAGCCGCAGGCAAGATGTTGCTTTAAATAGTCTGAATGAGCGTGGTTTATATGAACCCATACCTTGAACTTCTGCGCCCAAGCGTCTGCATGATGACCGTGCTGGCGCTTCTTGCCGGCGGCATTGTCGCAGGCACGTTCTCGCCGACCTTGACGTTTGCCTTTGCCATTATAGCCGGCTTCCTAATCTGCGGGAGCGGCAACGCAATCAACGATTACATAGACTATAAAATAGACAAGATATCCATGCCTCACAGGCCAATACCATCAGGCCGTGCGACAAGGGAAGGCGCATTCCGGCTGTTCACGGTTGCAGGCGTCGCCGGCCTTGCCGCCGCATGGTTCGTGAGCCTGCCGTTCTTCGGCATAGCCCTTTTCAATTATGTCGTTTCCACCGCATACGCCTACAAGCTCAAAAAAATAGTGCTTGTAAAGAACATTGCCGTGAGCTGGCTTGCAGCGGTTTCGTTCCTTGCCGCAGGCTTCATTCCATACCAGATTATCATTGGCAACGCCCTGTTCCTGTTTGCAGGAATATCGTTCCTCGCTGCCATGAGCAGGGAAGTTCTCAAGGACGTGCGCGATGCCGAGGCCGACAAGTCAGAAGGCGTCAGGACGCTTGCCCATGCCTTTGGTGAAAAAGGCGCTACAATATTCGGCTTTGCCCTGATCTATGCCGCTTGCGCTTTGCTGCTTGCGCCCTACCTTCTCGGAACATTCTCAGTTTATTATTGGATCGGTGCAGTTCCGGCAGTTGCAGCCTGCATCTACGCCTCTATGAAGCCCGCAAAGAAGGCCGAGAAGATAATCAAGGCCGCGACTTATTTCGTGCTGATAGGATTTTTGCTGGGCAGTGTTCTGTAAAAATCGAATCAAACCATGCCAACGATTTTCTTTGCTTCGTAGACTCGCTTAGGACTAAGATAAACCTGCTCACGATAATTTATCGGTTTTCTCACAATAAAGCCTTCTCGTATCAAAACCTCAACGACCTG
>DATDTL010000033.1:0-6208 GCA_035290885.1 archaeon | reverse complement strand
ATCACGATGATTATCTCAAAGGCAGTTTTTATTTTAAGCATGTTCTTCTCAAGCCTCACTGATGAACGGATGTTTTTTCGGTAATCATAATAATCAATGTGGAAGTGCGGTATTTATAATTTCATGCGTTATGGGCTTTGTTGAAAACGTCCGATAAGAGCGGAAAAGTCTGTAAACGCCACATACTACGGCGATGATAGCCACAGATTTATCCTGTTGAGGTTATCAGTCTCCTCGGTAACCATATACTCTTCGCGCAAAACTCCGGCCGCGACTCCTTTTGCATCCTGTTTGCGGGCTGCATCTATTGATGCTTTCTCTATTGATGTTATATATCTTAGACCTTCTGTAAGTGTTTTACCATGTTCCGGATGGCTTATAAAAAGTGTCATGACAGACGATTTGATACGGGCAGGATCTTCCAGATAAGCGTTAATAAATGCCGTCGTATCTTTCCGTTCCAAAATGAGTAAGAGCGTCTCATATAGTTCCGTGGCGGAGAGACTCGCTACGGATTTTGCAGCAGGGGCGCTGGAAGTTCCGCCAGTAATTTTGCAATGTCGTCAAAGCTTCGCGTATTTTTAATAATGTCAATCATCTCGGCATCAGTCTTTCCGGCCTTTTGGAGGTTTGCGATAGCGTCCGTTATGGTTTGCGCTAAGCCCTTTATTTCCGGGTGGGTTTCACGAAATATGTTTTTTAGAGCAATTGAGTACGCAGAAACTATATCAGGATTCACACGGAGTTGTGTTACATCCCGTCTAATCATGGCGGCATAATCATCAAGCGAGCCTTTGCTTGCACGAAGGCCGTTATCTACAAGGTCTACGACCGAATCCACAGGAACTTCCCTATGTATCAGAATGGCAATAGAACGCCTACTATTATGGTAGTTGCCCGGGGATTTGGCTTTCAGGCTTTTCTTTAAGGCATAAAGATAATTATCAATTTCATCTTGCGTTGGAGCAATTGGCCCTAAGTGAGAAAGATAATCACCCATCTGATTGGCTTCAAGAGTGTCAAGGAATGCTATTTTAATATCTTCTGGTTTAGAGGCCGCCCATCTTGTGATATCACTAAGCTTGTGATTCTTATTGAATAATGCTTCTATGTCAGCTGCAGTAAGTCCTGCGCTGTTAAGATTTTCCACAGCATGGGCCAACATTGTTATGTCTTGCGGGCGTTTAGCTATGCCTATCATTTCGGTTATCTGATGACGCCGTAACCGAGTATCGCGGAGTAAGTTTGTAGGTTCAATCAATTCACCAAACCCGAACGTATCATCTACCCTACGAACAAGTCCGCTTGACAGCCTGCTCCGGTCCAATCCTTTAACAAACCTTATAATGTTGGCTTTCTCGTATTTTTCAAATATCTCATCAATGCTTTTTTTGCCAATTTTGTCGCCGGTCAGCACGTTCATGACAGTTTCTTTGGAAACGCCGTGGGCAAGCAGGGTATAAGTATCACGGGCAATGTAGTGACGATCGGCATATTTTTTTATTGCACCGCTCGCGAAAATTTCGAGATAGTCGCGCATGGCGTTTTCAGTATTCCCATAGCTAAACAACAGATGCACGTCGCGGGTACTGACATCATGGGCTAACAGGCCTATGACACCCTGTTTTACAGTCGGGCTCGCCGTTATTATATCATCTATGTTGTTTCTGGCAACGATATAATATCTTACAATAGTGGTTAGCTCTCTTCCCGAGGACTGGAAATAAGGCATGAGTTCAACGATTTCGCGTTTTTCATCATCGGTGGCATATAAGGTCTTTAACATGCTATCAACATTTGGGTTGCCAGTGTCCGTTGCTTTGGTGATAGGCTTGGCATCAGAGGCGTCTTGCACCCCAAACGCCGCGTGAATTTTATCATCGGATTCTTTAGCCCACATAGCTATTGATTCAGGCTCCCGGGCATTCCTAAATAGCTCGGCTATCTTTTCTTCATCTACTCCGGCGTTCCTGAGTCTCATTATAGCGGAATCTATTTCGTTAAGTTGGAGTTTACGTATGAGGTCCCCGTCCGTGATTATAATATTGATTGTAGATTTGGACGGATCCTTGAGGTAATTCAAATAATCCGGCACGATAAATTTCAGGAACAGCTCATTCAAGCTATCTTTATTGGCATTCGCGCCATTGTCTATTATGTCAACCGTTGCGCGTGCGGAAACTTTGCTGAGCAACAAATCCATGGAATCCCTTGGAGAAGCGCCGCGGGTACCAATCGCTTTGCTGTTACGGACGACATGAAGATAGTCAGGCACGAATGTTTTCAAATTGTCTGGTATTTTTACTATATCGCGTATAGTCACAAGAGAAATATCCCTTCCTATCATATCCGCCACCGCCATTCTTGCCGTCGGGTTCGATTTGAGGGCGGGGTAATCGTTTGCCATTTGAAGATACTCCCTTATGTATGATAGGGCGTCTGAATTTTCGCGCCGACCCGCCCTGAAGTAGGGCAATAAATCGGCAATATCGTCTATCTGGGGTTGCGTCGGCGTGACAGATGGGTATATTTTTCCCAGTATTTCTGATGCATCGGACTTGTCCGTAAATGATGCAGCAACCTTGGCAGGGAGGGCGGGAGCCGTGCCATCAGCAAGTTTGGCGCCCGTTTTCGCAACCGGCGGTACCGTATCCTTTGCAGCCGCTCCCACAGCGCTTTCTACAGCTTTTTTGAGGGGAAGGCCCCCCACTGTAGTTCCGCGTCCTGTAATAACGGCGACATGACCTACGCCATCAATGAAGATCCGGGTTGATGAGGCCGCTGCGATGTCGCCAAGCGCCCTGCAGAAGAATCCGCATGCCGGGAACGGAAGAATTATTGTAGGATCAGCTATGGTGCTGGCTGTAATATGATAGAGGATTCTTTTCGCCTTATGGCCGTCGGAAGAAAGCCTCTGCAATGCCTGCGTAGACTGCTTTCCTCTTTCGGCATCGGGTGCCGCCGTGGCAACTATGTCGTACATCTCTGCAGCGCTGTCGTATTCCCTCTTGCCGTCAAACCGCTTGGCAAGCTGATAAATTATTTCAGTCTTTGCGGCAAATATTTCAGGGGAACTTGCGCCTCTTCTGAGGGCATTGTCATAATTTTCCAATGCAACCATGAGAGGCTCTGGTTTTCCTAATACCTTCATCAGGCGCGCTTCTTGCTTTTTCGCAGTCATAATGTTTTGGAAGAATGGGTCGGTAATTGATTCCGGATAGTATGCGTCTCTTCTTTCAGGGGCTTGCCAGAACAGACACAAGTCCTTTGCCTTTATTTCAGAGCCGTCCGGGAGTGTCATGGCGGGCTCGTCCGATTTCAGGTCGGCGCTTGCGCATATTTCGTCATATACGTTTATGATTTCGTTATACTTGTCGTCAAGATATTTTGAGCCGTCGTTGTTCAGGTTTCCTGTTGATACCACAAATGGCCTGTAACCATCCAGTATCTCCTTTACAGAAAAGCCCTGCTCAAGGCCCTGTGCCATTATCTCGTAGGCGCTGGTTTGCTCTGCCAAATCCTTGAATCTCGTTTCACGCGAAGCCTCATAGATGAAGCTCGTCCTGTCAAGTGCATTAAAGGTACTAGATACCATCCCGAAGAATCCCGGGGCGTTGGGCGGAGTGACGTATGATAATTCCTTTGAAAGGGCTCCCTGTATGAAATACACGGCTTTCAGCGTGCTTTCATCCTCCTCAACGAAACTTGA
Source organism: archaeon (assembly GCA_035290885.1). Lineage (GTDB taxonomy): Archaea > Aenigmatarchaeota > Aenigmatarchaeia > GW2011-AR5 > GW2011-AR5 > JACQID01. Next base: position 2,499 of record DATDTL010000033.1, on the reverse strand, counting down.
AGCAGGGCCCGACCACATGACTGTGATTATGTCGCTTGTTTTGAAAGGTTTGACTTCGATATGATGATTCACCGTGTAGACGCGCTCCACTGCCGCCCAGTAGTTTCTGGTTTCGGGGGAATCGTATTTTACGAGGGCCTCGCAGCTTGTTTTGGTACATTGCTTCAAAAGCCGGGTGCATGAGGTATCCGTCTTTTTAGCGGCTGTAGCGCATTGCGACATGGAGAGGGAGCCGGTAATTTGAATATCTTCATATATGGCCATTCTATAAAAACTTGGCAGCGCATCGGTTTCCGTATTTAGAAGCGCCACGGCGACCACCGGTATCTCCTCGCCGGCTGCGGCATCGCGTTTCGCGGAAATTCCGAACAAGCGTATATCCGGAGCCGGAGGTTCGCTGGCTGAGAAGAGCTTCCCGAGGTAGCAAAGCGGATTCAAACCGCATCCTTCAGGCGATGAAATATCTTCACGTAGAGAAACGGCGTTTGAATGCACAATGGTTCCTTGGTAATTGGCCACAAGGCTTACTTGGCAGTCGGCCGTGGTTTTGCACGTGTCGCCACTTTCGCCTATTTTTGCCACGGCTTTCGTATTGCACGGCAGCCATTCAGAGAATCCCTCTGAAACATGCAAGTCAAGCGGCTGATAACTATAGATAATTCTGCATGTGGATCCTGAAGCCTGCATATTAATGAATTCTGCTTTCAATTCGGCGCCGGTTTCTGTTGATTTTACAAAGGTGAGTTTTATCTCAGATGATGCGTCTAAAGTAGGCGTAGCAGTAGGCTCCGATGTGGCAATGGGCGCTTTGTCCGCTTCTTTTATCGCTTGTTCCATTTCAGGCGTAGGCTCTTCGGCGGCAGGAACTATGCTAGCAATTGCATTGCCTGCTTGGCAGATGATGTTGTCGCACCATGCTATCTCAACTATTTTGCTTAGCATGGCTCGCTTGTCCGGGTTGCTTATGGATGCCACGTATTTTCTTTTTTCAACAACATCAGACTTTACGATCGCATCGCATGCCGCAGAATTGTCACATCGGCTTATTTTTGTAAAAGTTCTGAGAGGATTACCGTCTTTCATACTGTCTGCTATTTCATATATAAGTGTAGTATAACCAATCTCGTCATCAACAGAAAGAAGTGCTACTGCAGATATTTTGATTTGCTCTCCGACTGGCGGATCCCTTTTAGATGCCGCGATGCCGAATGATGCTATTCCAGATATTACGGGAGATTGGGACGGAGCAGGCGTTGTTACGGCTTCCGACGGAACGGTTGTGGTAGCAATCGTCTCTGCCGGCAACGTTACCGTGAAGTCTTCCTCTGTCCACGTTATTATAGAAACATCACGACTCTGGGCGACTATCGTGCCTGTGGCATCAAGGACGGCGGTGTAAAATCTTCTTGTCGCCGGCGTTGAGGAATATGCAATCGTAGTGCAGGTCTTGCTTGAGCATTCTGTTATTGATTTGCAGCTTGCAGAGTTGAATGCGTCGCACGGCTTCTCCCCCGACATTATCTCATATATTTTTACTTTATAGCCTTCCGGAAGCTGGGACGACACTACTATTCCGTATATGGTTGTAATTGCACCTACTGTCAAAGATGAACGCAAAGGCGCAATCCCGACTGAAGTTATTCTTCCGTAACTTGTCGGAGGAACTGTTGTGATCGGCACAATGCTTGGCATCGTTGTGGTAGTCGCGCCGTAAGCATTGCACGCGCCGTTGCTGCACCCGTAAGAGCATGATTGCCATTTGGTGGTTCTGCAGTCCGTATAACGGTAGCGGAGCTCATCGATGTCGCAGTAATAGCCTGCAGTGCATGTTGTGGGCGTTATGGGAGCAGTGAATGTGATTGTTTTTGATGCGGGCGTTACCTTGCCTGTATTGTCGTGGACATAGAGATAATAAGTATAGGTTCCGGTAGCCGTTTCCGTTATCGCCCATGCGTTGGAGCATGACGTCTGGGTTCCCTCGCAAGCATAAGTCTTTGCCAACGGGCCGCTTAGCTCAAGCTTGGCAACGTCCTTGTCGTCCGTTCCTATGCCGATGAGCGTGAACGGCTTGCCTGCCTCGGCAGTAGATGGCGCGACTATGGTTGCTTTTGGCGGCTGGTCTGCTGCCGATGTTATCGTCGTCGTGCTTCCTGTCGTCACCGCGGCAAACTTAACAGTAACGTAATCCGTATTGGAATTTCCAGCCTTGTCAAAGACCCTTGCCCAGTATGTGGACGTTCCGGCAGTGTCCCGCGTCACCGTCCACGAAGTCCCACAGGAAATTGTGCCGCCGCATGAATACGATTGCCATCCCGAAGCTTTGTCAGTGTCGTAGAATTCTATCGTGTTGATGCCCCCTGCATCGCTGGATACGACAGCGATACGCACACTTTCCCCGGTTTTCGGCTCTGTTGCGGAAGGCGTAATAAAAATAGTGGGCTTCGCCGTGTCCGTGGTTGGCGGCAGAGTAGTGGTCGTTGATGAGCCTGATATTGTCAC
>DATDTL010000032.1:0-8444 GCA_035290885.1 archaeon | reverse complement strand
CCGGATTCCCACACGATTGCAGCCCTTAGCAGCTTGTTTGTGTCGTCATTGACGAGGGTGACTGAGCCGTCGGGATTAGTCACGGACGCTGCTGCGTCATAATCCGCGAACCACAGTGCCCTGCCCGTGGCTTCGCGTACCCTTACAAATGAGAAATCCGTGGCTCCTGCCCGGGAATTTATTATACTCCCTTCGCCCGGCGTTATCCTGTTAACAGACGGGCCTGAATTGAATCCGAAGTCCTCGAAAGCAGAGTATGCCGAAGATCCCGTGAAATACTTGGCGATTTTATAGGGGATTTTTTTGACGTTATCTGCCTGCGTGAATGTGCCCTTGGAGGTGCCGGGCGAGCCCCCGGTCCACGCCAGCCCGAACACGTTCGTGAGGGAAGGCGCCACATCGGAATTCGTAAAATCGGTTTGCCTCAGGTCGGCCAGCAGCATGACGTTCCTTCCTTGGCCCAGCCATGCGCTAAGCCGCTGTTCCTGCTTTGCAAGGTCCGATGTTCCCAGGAAAAGTATGATGTCCGCTGCCTTGTCCGCTTTATTTATGTCTAAATCCGCGCTCATGATTATTGAGATGGTTCTTCTATTGTATTCAAAGAGAGTGTTCGCAAGCCCGAGCCTAGACCTTACGGCGTCAGCCTCGGGAATGGCGCATACGCAATGTATCTTTATTTCCGGAGGCGGGGCGCCGGTGATTTCCGCCGAAAAGTCCGTGGTGGGCGGCATCATCGCTTCCAGAGCGTCTTTGAGTGGTGCGGGATCGCCGGAATAGAAAGAATCGTTGACTGCATGGCCGGCGTAAAGCGAGTAAACCGCATCCTGCATCAGCGTCCTAAGGGGCGCGGCGTTCCAGAAGGAGTAATCGTAAGCCGTAAAGAAATAGGACAGGGAAGTAAAAAGTATTATTGAAGATATGAGAGCCTCCAGTATCCTGACAAATCCTTTCATTATCCGGTCACCGTCACATCCACTGCGAGGATTTCAGGCGGAAGCGGCGATTTGTCGAGCAGTACCGTCCTTCTTGCAGTATATTGCGAAAGCCCGATCGCCTTTGGCGGCTGGCAGGAAACGAGCGCGCTGCCCGCCCTGTCCGTGACCTGTATTTCAACGCCGCCGCGGGACGTGAGCATGGAATTAAGCTTTACATAATTTTCCGCAACCGGCGGATTGCAAAAAGTGTTGAGAGATAATAGCTTTTCCGATGAGAGGTAGAATCTTCTCCCGCCGGAAAGCCCTATCCTCTCCACGGAATCGGGATTCGCATTTATAGCGCTTTCCCAGCCCGGGGTGCCGCTGCCATATATGAGAACATCCGAAATCCTGTAGGATTCCGCCATTATGTTGTTGAAGTCGCTCTTCTCTTCCAGAAAGGGCATCCGGGAATTTATCGTGAGAAGTATGAACGACGACGTGCCTATGAATATGGCTATGGCGAGTATGAATTCAATGTCCAGCATTCCTTTCATGTAAGCTTACACCAGCCCGAGCCTGACTACGATGAGGTAAATGAACACGCCGAATATCGTCATCACGACGCTGTGCTTCACTCCGGCTGCTATGGAGTCCGAGCCTATCTGGCCGGCTATGAGCCCGGAGAATATAGCCTGTATCGCCACCATGACGAAGAACAGCGACTTGTAATAGGAAGACGGCTCCTTGGGGTCGCCGAACCCGAACGCGAGCGAGACCGAGCCGAACGTGGAGCAGCCAAAGCAAGCCGGAACCGTGGACCCTTGGCATTTCTCGCACGGGTTCTGTGTCGGCAGGAAGGACGAGTATGAGCTAATGCCGGTATTGATGCCGGAGCTTGTGCCCGGTGTAAGATGCGACTCTACAAGCGGTATCAGGAACTTTACCAGCGAAAGGGATATTCCCACAAATATGAAGAATATGGCGTAAAGCATAAGCACCTGCTGGTTGAGAAGCGCCGCCTTCTCGTCCTCCACGTCCTTCAGGAGCTCCAGATTGTTGGCAAGCGAGTCCATTATGTCTTCCACCCGTTCGCCGGACTTGTTGGCCTGCTCTATCACCATCATGGATCTTACTATCAGGGAGCTTCCGCTCACCCTTTTCGTGAAGCTGCTGAACACCTTCTCGAGCGGCACGTTCCAGCTCAGCTGAAGCGCCATTTTCTGGACGTGGGGCGTGAGCGAGCCGTAGCTGGACTTGGACACGAGCCGTATGCTCTGCATTATGCTCAGGCCGGCGCGCTGCGCCTCGGCGAGGTCCCTTAAGAATATCGGGAACTCCTCTTCGTATGTCTTTATTTTCTTGAACTCAAAGAAGCTATACGCCGCGTAAGGCAGTATGAGGAGCAGGATGCCGAGGAAAACAAGATTCGCTGACAGGGCAAAGTCCCGGGAGAATATCGCTGACAGTGCCAGCATCAGCAGGAATCCGGCCGCGGATCCGGCCAGTATCTTCTCTTTCTCGCTGTATCTTTTCATGCAATCAGCTCAGGGGCGATATGGACTTTATCAATATCATGAATCCGGCGGAGAGCAGCGGAAGCAGGATGAACACGATGAACGTCTGTATCAGCGCGGTTTCGGCGCCCCCGCTTATTGAGGCGATTATTGAGGACAGCACTATGAAAAATATCGCTCCTATTATTATAAGCGTGAGGTATACCTCCACGAACAGCGAGAGGTCCTGCGAATATTTCTTTATCCTTCTTCTGTAATCTGCCATGAGTTCGTTGCCCTTTCCTTTCAGGTACATGTTGACGCTGCCGCCGGAGCTGTAGATGTTGTTTATTCCCCAAAGCAGCTCCTTGAACTGCTTTGAGGGCGTGGTTTTCGCCCTTTTCTTTATGGCGGAGTGTATCGGCATGCCGAGTGCCTCAACGTCCCTGACTATGCTCTCAGAGTCCGTGCATATCTCCCCGTATTCCTTGAACTCGGACAGGGTCTTGAAGAAGAATATCAAAGGAACGTTCGCGCTGGATATGGATGACATGTAGGAAACGGCGAACGGCAGTGCCTTGTTTATCTTAACTTCCCTGCTTTTCGCTATCGCGCCCGGGTAGGTGTAGAAAAGGAACAACAGCGCGCCGCCTATGGAAGAGGAAAGCGTGACGGAAAGCAGTATGGCTATCAGGGGCGCCATTCCCATGAGCCCGAATACAAAGGAGAACGTCAGGGTCTCAACCACGAAAGTGACGAGCGTGATGAATGCGGCTATGGAAATCCACTCCTCCAAGGTGTATTTCAAGTTGGCCTTCTGGAGGTTTTCCTTCACGTCAGGAAAATATGCCGAGAATCCCTTTACATAGCTTCCCAAGACGCCGTATGAGAGGGCTTCTATCTTCATGCGTCCCCCTCTATCTTCTCCATGAGGGCATCGGGCGACGCATAGAACGCGTCAAGGATGGACCCGACTTTTATGTAGTTGTCAACGCCTTTCTTTACCATCCAGTTTATGACCTTGCCTCGCCTTTCAAGCTCCTCCCTCACGCGGCTTTGCGTGGCGCCCATCGACTCGGCTATCTTCTTCAGCGCGACGCTGTTGTTCTTGGAAACGTAATTGTCGGTCTTGGCATCCCATGTGAACACCTCGTCCATTATCGGGGCTTTGGATTTCTCGTCAAATCCGATGACCTCCACTAACGAGTTTATCCTTCTTATGTATTTCCTTCCCCGCTTGAATCTCTTCAGGAATATTATCACGTCCAGATTCTGCATGAGGTAGGGCGGCAGCCCTATCGGTTCGGTGGTCAGCCTGTCTATAAGCTTGTTGAAATCCTCTGCATGTATAGTTGAAAGGCCCGAATGGCCGACAGCCATCTGCTGGAATAGCACATACGCTTCCTTGCCTCTCACCTCGCCTACCAGTATGTAGTCCGGCCTCTGCCTGAGCGACTCCTTGAGCAGCTCAAACATGTCCACCTGCGTGCTGTTTTCGGAGACGGAAACCCTTGCGACTTCCGGCACCCAGTGGGCGTGCGGCAGCCTCAGTTCCGCGGTGTCCTCTATGCTGACTATTTTCATCTGCGGCTTGATGAAAAGCGAGAGCACGTTGAGGAAGGACGTCTTGCCCGTGGCCGTGCCGCCGGAAACGAGGAAGCTTTTACCGTATTCAATGAGCATCCAGCAGTAAGCGAGTATGGCCGCGTCACAGGTTCGGTATCTTATCAGGTCCACCGGGGTGAGGGGCTTGTCTGTGAACATTCTTATGGTGAAGTTGCTTCCCCGCCTCGCTATGTCGCTTGCGAGCGTGGCCTGCACCCTGCTTCCGTCAGGCAGCGTGCCGTCCAGCAGGGGATGGGTTATGGATATGGTTTTGCCGCACCTCTCACCCAGCCTGCTGGCAAAGGAGTCCAGCTCCCGCGAGTCGTCAAATCTTATGTTCGTTCTCACCGACCCGAGCCGCGGATCCCTGTGATAAACGTAAATGTAAATGCTCTTCCCGTCGCAGGATATGTCCTCTATGTTCCTGTCCGCGAGCAGGGGCTCTATCTTGCCAAGGCCGACGAAGTCCCTCATGACGTAATACCTGAGTGCCGTCCTCTTGGACGGGTCGGTCCTGTGGCCGAAGTATTTTATGGCGTTGTCCACGAACGTGTCTATGTATTTCTCTATCCCGGCTGCTCGTATTTCCGAGAAATTTATGTCCACCTTGTCCTGTATGTAGTTCTTTATCTCGTCAATCATGGCCGAGTCCTGCGGCGTCATTTCCGGTTCCACTGCCATGTAAACCAATTCTCGGGCTTGCTTGTCATAGTATATGCGGACGTAGATTTCGACCCCGGGCGTTGAAAAATTGCGGAACGCCAGCGGATATTTTATGTTTATGGATTCGAGGCCGCCGCCTTTCTCCTGATCCGCGGTTTCTTCCTCAATCTCCTGCTCGGTGCGGATGGTAGGGACCTCGATGCCCTCGGCTATCATCTTGAGGAAAGAGCCCGTGGGCGTGCCCCTCGGTGCATAGGCGGCTTCCGGCGCTTGCTGTGCCGCTGCCCCCGAAGAAGACATGCCAATGAAGCCAGCGGAATAAACTGGCGCTATATTTATGCCGGCCGCCTGCGATGCCATCAGTTTGCCCTCCGGCGCGAAGCCGACATCGGCCTGAGCAACCGCTCCGCTCCGCTCCTTCTTTACGTTCAGCCTGAGCTTGCGTCCTCCATACCTCACATCCACAGAACGTGCGTCTTCCATTATCTTAACCCGCCGAAAGCCTTAGTGCATTTCCTTGTTTTCTGATTTCCACGAACCCGTTCCCGCCGGTAGCGGAACCCGATATACTATCAATGTCGCCGACTATATTAAAAATTTTTTCGCGCAAGCTCTCGCCCGACGAGGCCGTCACGTTGAGATAGCAATCGCTGTGCGACGGGCACCCGCCACCGCTTCCGGCTTGCAGCTTTACGGAATAGCCGGATCCCGATATGTCCTGCGGAACCCTGATGCGGACAACGGCATTGGGAAGCTCCGATGCCTTGGCCATGGCGGATTTTATGCTGTTTTCCATGGACGCCATCTGGCTTCTGGCAGATGCGCCTTTCACCGTGTCCGAAACCCCGGAGAAGCTTATTATCATGTAACTGGTAAGAAGGATTCCTATCCCGAAGAAAAGGACCTCCATTATGATCCTATACTGGCCTTTCATACCATTAATCGGGTCCGATAGCTTAAAAGTCACTCATGCAGGGATTCCGTTAACTTTTGGGATTGCTTGCGGCGAAAATGAAATCATTCCTCAAAATTGGAAATGCTTTTTGGCGTTTCTTTCTACTTCCGCAATGCCCTTCAGCGATGGGATTATTTACGACTCTATGGAAACTCCCACAAGCGTTTTTTTCTGGTTGCTGCCGGTATCGCCGAGCTTTTCCAGTACTATGAAGCTGTCTTGGTTGCCTAACTGCATCCCGGCGCTTTGGAGTTCCATCTTTTTGCTTTCAATGGTCTGGCCTACCATAAGCTCAACCGGCTCCAGAGTATAGGCTATTGTGTATCTCCTGCACCCGCTCTCGGCTTTTTCTATGCACGTGCTGAGCACGCACAGCGTGAGGGGGGAATCGTCCTGCCATTTCCCCTGTGTTATGCCGCAATCGTTCCTGCCAAGCGGTATCTGGGTCTCGGAATCGTATATCGTGCCGGATGTCGTCATTCTCATCTCTATTTTTTGAGTGGCCGGGTCAAAGGAGACGTCCGAATCCACTATGACCGGAATCCTCACCCTGCCGCCGTTGTTGGCAACGTCCTTCACGCTATTTTCAAGGTTAATCATGAAGTTCCGCGAATTTTCAAGCGAGGAAGCGTCCCTCGTTTTGTCCAGAAGCGGCAGCCCTATTGCGGTCACTGCCGTGACCACGGCTATGAGAATGCCTGTAAGCAGGACGGAAGAAACAATCTGCTCAACTCCCTTCATGCTATCGCCCTCTCTTCAGCCTCAGGTTGGGCATAGTGGTAAGAATAAGCGCATTCAGCCTTTTTTCAAGCTTCGCAAGCTTCTCGTTCACCTTCACGGAGTTCTCCTCGGATTTCTTGGTGGCTTCTTCGCCGCCGTCGCTCTCGGACGCCACTTCAAGCTTGCGCATGAAGTCCGTCAGGTTCTCGTCCAGAGCGTTCACGGATTCCATGAGCTTCGCCACGCGGTCCACAAGGTCGGAATTCACCTTTATCATCTCGTCAACGATGCTTTGGTTGGACTTCACGACTTCAATGAGTGCCTTCGTCGACTCCCCGCCGCCGAAGCTCTCCATCTGCTCTATCTTTCTTTCCAGCTTCCTTATCGGCCCTATAGGGACAAGCTCGTATTCCTCTTCCATTCCATCACCATGCGATTAGTATCCAATCATAATTATTTGGCGATTGTATATAAAGGTTAATGGGCGTATTTTCAGATTAGACTTTGCGTGCAAAGTACGCCAGAAAACTGCAAGAAGAGTGCCGACATGCTCTAAATTATTATGGCGGCTTTTCTATATAGCATAGGGAGGCAGTTCTGCCTCATTCTAAATTTGGTTCCGTGATTATGCCCTGTACGCGCATCAAAATCGACCAGAATAGCGCCTTTTTCAAGTGCTCTCAAAAATCCCTCAAAATTAAAGTTTTCTAACATCATCACCCTGACGTATTTGTAGTGTTCTTTCCCGAGTATATTTTTCACTTCTGCCTGAACGTAGAAAGTGTTGGGTAACTTCGTTCCTGCTTTATGTTCCATATCAGCGAATCCCCAATAAGGTTGCGGTGACAGTTCACCGAGTCCTGCACGTTTTCTCACGGTTTCGAGCCATGCATTATGTCTGTCATTCACATCTTTTGCGTCAAAGGATATGAGTATTTTTCGTTGTTTTCTATCAATGATTACCTTAAAGCCGCGGTCGCTTGGGGACTGCACGTGAATAGTTTGCCGGAAGCTCATTTCGCCTTTCGGGTATTTTTTCCCAGCCTCTTGATGAGCCCAGCCGTATTTTGGCAGGAATATTTGCGGTACAAAACGAACGGCACGGGGCGATGGCTCTATATGAAAAAGTGTCGTGAGAGATGACGAATCGATAGCTTGCGCTTTCAACTCCCATTCAGCGGCGTTCGGTATTGGCAAATTATTTTCTTTTATGGCGAGTATATCTTCAAGAGTGTTTCCGATTCCTCCGGAATTGCCGTGCCGCGCGTTTGGAACGAACCCCTTCGCGGCAATTTCCTTTAGCTTGCTTATCAGTTCTTGTTTGGTGTAGATAACAGGATTTTTCATGGCATCACCAGAGTTTGGCGGAGCGGTATTTTTCAATGCGCTTCTGTGCCATTTTGCAGTATTCCGGCGAAATTTCTATGCCTATATAATCTCGTTTAAAATTGATTGCGGAAATCGCGGTTGTGCCGGATCCCATGAACGGGTCTAAGATTATTTTGGCCTTCGTGGATGAAACTATTCTGGATATAAGATCAACAGGAAAGGCGGCAGGATGGTCATTGTTCATTTCTTGCGTGAATTCCCACACATCTCCATAGGCATTTGCCTTCTCAGAAAGCCTGAATTTGGGCTTGGCGATGAGGTATATCACTTCGTAAGTCGGCAAGAAATATCCCGGGTTGAAATTCAGCCCGCCTTTTCGCTTCCAGATTATGATTTGCCGCACGGGAAATCCGCTTACTATATCTTGGCGGTCCTGCAACAAGCCTCCTTGGACTCGCCATTTGTGGTTGTAAAATATAGCGCCGTCTTCCGGTATGATTCGCAACATTTCCGCGAGGCACGCTCTTTGCCATTTTACATACTGGTCATGCGGCATGCAATCGTCGTGATGAGTATATCCATTTTGCAAGGCAGCGTTAGCCCATTTTCCGCCCCGCCCGTTTTTCATTCCATTGCCGGTGGAATTTTTTAGATTATAGGGGGGCGAAGTGATTATCAAGTCTACTGATTCATCCGGTATTTGTTTCATCACAGTGAGGGCATCGCCACAGATGATTTTATTTAAAAAATCCTTTGGAAACT
>DATDTL010000031.1:0-16104 GCA_035290885.1 archaeon | reverse complement strand
TGTCGTGATACCCGAAAACGCGGCTCCTGTATATCTCTTTCTTGAGCTTGAACTTCTTCCTGTTCTTCTTCAGTTTCCTCGCTGCAAAATTTCCTGCCATAATTGAACTAATCTCTTTCATTGTAAAAGGTTAAAAAGGTTCTTGATGAGCGGGATGAAAATGTTCGCCTTCCGGCTTGCCGGCGAAAAAGGACGCAAGCATGAATGCGATGGTTGATGATATCATGGCAAGCAAAACGCCGGCTTCTCCCACGGTCGGTATGAAAATGAACGTCGCCCCAAGACCCGTGATTATGCTCAATATGGCTGCTTTTTCCGTGGCCCTTTCCCACAATAGGCCGCCTATGATCACCGGGGCAAAAACGAGTATGAGGGACGTGCCGTATATCGTCAGCGTTATTATGCTTGGCATGGCATAGGCTATCCCAAGCGCCGTGACGGAAGATATAAGGGCGGCAGCTTTTCCTGTTCTGAGCATTTGCTGTTGTGTCGCGGATCGGTTTATGAGGGACTTGTAGAAATCCTTTGTGGCTATGGTGGAAAGCATGACTATGGTGCTGTCAAGGCTGGACATAACCACAGCAATAAGCGATGCCATGCCTATGCCCAAAAGCCCCGGAGGAAGCACGGCCTGCATGAGCGTGAACAGTGCCGTGTCCTGCGCAATTCTAGGAAACGCGATCGCGGCTATGAGCCCTATCACGGTCGCTCCGATGTAGAACATCGGGTTTATTATCGCCGCCAGAGTAAACGCCTTCTTCGCCGTCTCTCCGCTCTCCGAGGCGTATATCCTCTGCCAGACGTCCATGGAAACAAGGGAAAACGGTATGGCAAGAAATATCACGCCGAAGAAAAGTCCCGGTCCACCGTAAGTGAATAGATAAAAATGTGACGATGCCAAAGAGCGGAATGCCTCCAGTCCGCCGATGCGCGAAAGCCCCAAAGGTATCAGCATTATGAATAACAGGAGCATCATCCAGAACTGTATGAAATCAGAATATATGTCGGCCTTTATGCCGCCGGTTGCGGAATATACTATTGTCACGCCTGCTGCAAGCGGCATCATGAGAGCCATGTCCCATCCGGTCAGAACTGAAAACATGCCGCCCAATGCCACGAAGCCCACGGCCATCCAGAAGAATATAGCTATCGCAAGAACCGCGGAAGCCGCATACTTCGTCCTTTTCGAATACCTGTGCTCGTAGAAGTCGCCGATGGTGAATGCGCCTGAACGGTCACCGAACGCTTTTATTTTTCCAGCCACGAGCGCCACGATAATCCATCCCAATATTACCGCTATTGAAGCGGCTATGCCGAAGCCTATGCCGTACTGGTACGTTACTCCTACCGTGCCTATTACTACGGCCGCCCCCACTTGCGTGGAAACGGTTGATGAAAGAATCATAAGCATTTTCGTCTTTCTGTCGTTGACGAAATATCCCTCAAGCGTCTGCCTCCTGCTCGCAACAAAGCCTATCCCGAGCATCAGAAGCATGTATGCCCCTACTATGGCAATGTCAAGGATGGATGTTATGGATAACCGCCCCCAATCTATAACAAAGATATGTCCATATTAGAACATTATGGAAAGTCCTGCCCTTTCCTGCAAGCGTCATATCATGAACGCAACAACGAGGCCGCAGCGATTTCTGATATAGTTGTTTCTTCATGCGCGTTTCACCACGATGAATTATACGGAGCATACGGAGCGTTCGTCGTCACCTTCTGCACGTAAACACCTTGTACGTCATCCAAGTTCTTCCATTCGTTTTGCTTCCCGTCTGCAAGGGTCTGATAAAGTTTTGTCTGTTGCACTGCCTCGTCATGTCTTTCTATACACAACAAGGCATAACACATCATTGATGCTGACACTAAGAGACCACCAGTAATTAGTAAATTCTTTACGTTCAATTGCATAACAGTACAATTGCTGGCATGCTTTAGAGCCTTTTCCCATATATATAATACTATTGTGAAAAAATAACAACAGATTTAAATATATGCATGGCATTATGAAATGATGAAATACGTGAAGGCTCTGGAGAAAGCGGGCCTTGTCGGGAAACAAGCAAAGATATACTACAGCCTGCTCAAGTCAGGCGAAGCGACGGCTTCATACACTGCCGCGGCATCCGGCGTAGAGAGGACGTTGGCGTATAAGGTGCTGGCAGAACTGCAGTCCATGGGACTTGTTTCGTTCAGCGTCCGGGACGGGAAAAAATACTTCTCTGCCGCGCCGCCAGATGCAATCCTAGAGGACATGCGGGAAAGATACGAGGATTTCAGAAGCATCGTCCCTGCACTGAAAACCGCTGGCGTGAAAGTTTCAACGGACGCGGTGAGGACCGAGGTTTATACAGGCAAAAAAGCGGCAAAAGTGATAATGAAGCAGATGCTTGCCTCGGGCAAGGATTACATATCCGCGGGCGGAGGTTTTGATTTTGGCAGGATGTTCCCGAATTTCAGCAGGCGCATGATGCAGAAGATAGTGCAGCGGAAGATAAAGGAAAGGATAATCGTGCCGGAAGGCACGAAAATTTCGGTAAAATCAGAAAATTCGGAAATACGCTACCTCCCTATGGAGCACCCACTTCTCGGCGGTTTTGTGGTGTCCGGCGACAGCGTCATTTTACTCATCCACGCGAGCCCGCTTACCATGGTAAGTATAGAGAATCCCGGACTCAGCAGGACGTTCGCGGGCTATTTTGAAACGATGTGGAAGGCAGCGAAGGAATGATGTAATCCTATAAATGTTTATAATATTTGCTATATAATTTTACATCCTCATCGGAGTGACGAGCTTGATGTTCTTCTTGCTGTAAAGGCGCTCGATTAAATTATTAAGTATCTTGATTTTTCCGCCGTTGCGCCCGATGACTTTCGGGCGGTCGTGGCCGTTCACGCTTATTTCTATGGCGTCATCCTTCACGGTTATCTTGCGCGATTCCGGAATCGCACCTTTAAGAAAATCTTCAACCGTGTCGGCATACTCAAATATTCTGATCCTCTTGTTGAATAGGCCTTCCGCCTTCTTGATTTTTTCGCCGCTCTTTCCGACGGCCATTCCGTACTGGCCCTTGTCAACGACAAAATAGAGCGCATCCTCGTCTGTCAGGGAATCTATCACGGATGCGCCTGTCAATTTCTGGAAGAAACTGATTGACTGTATGGTCTGCTCGTCTAAAATAACTTTCATATCAATCAGGGCTAAATTACTCAAATCCTGCCATGGCAACCAAGAACGGCTTTCCGAGCTTGGTTGCAAGCTCCCTTTCAGTACCTTCAAATATGCGCACTTGCGCCTTGCCAAGCTTCTTGACAAGCTCTTCAGGACAGTTGCTGGCAACTATGACTTCCTTTATCTTTCCGGCGGCTATGCCTTTCACTATTTCTTTCGTGCCGATCACTGCCTTCTTCTCCGGCAGCTTTGAAATTGTTTCCATAGTTTAATCATTCATCCAAAGGATAAAAAGCTGAGTTTTCTTTGCTATTGTTTCTCCGCATCCTTGCCTTTTTTGATGGATTCCCTCATCTTTTGCATGTCTATGGAAAGGTTGACCATGCCAGTTCCCACCGGCGCCACTTGTCCCACCATGACATTCTCTATTATGCCCATCATCTCGTCGGACTGGCCGTAGAACGACGCGTTCACGAGGTGCTTCTTCGTTTCCTCAAAGTTGGCTCTTGCAAGCACGGAATATTTCTTGCCCGAAACGCCGTATCTTCCGATTGACTTTATCGTGCCGTCAAACGTCATGGTGTCGGCAAGCAGGTGAAGATACCTGTCGTCCACGTCAAGGCCCTGCTCTTCAAGAGTGTCCTTTGTTTCCATGAAAATCATGTTGCGGGCTGCCTCGACCCCTAAAACTTCGTAGACCTGATAAAGGTCGTTGGTGACCGTGCGCGAAACGTCCACTTCTTCCATCTTGAAGACCTTTTCGAGATTGCTGCCCACGGTCTGCACTATCCAGTCCTCGCCTTCCTTGACCACAAGAACGTTGCTTATGCCCTTTATGCCTGCGACATGGAAGGAAAGTATCTTGTTCCTTATTTTCCTCAAATCCTTCTGATCCTCTTCCTTGGGCTTGACGTAGACCTTGTTGTCTCGGGACGTTACCTCGCATCCCTTCATGTATTTTTCTATGACCTTCTTGATATCGTCCCTATGCACGGCGCTTTCAAGTTCCAGCTCTATCTTCATGTCTATCAGGTCCATGGAGTCCGACTTTATCGCATCAGCAATTGTCATCTCCTTTATTTTCGCAGCCACTTCCTTCGCTTTTTCCTTGGTGTTGTGGGATGACTTCATGAATATTGTCATGTTCTTCTCAAACGTCTTGCGCGCGTCAAATATTTCTATGAGCCTTGGCAGCCCCTGCGTGACCTTGCTCAGCCTGTCGCTTTGCGATGCAAGGGTATACGAACGCATCGTCATTTGCGTGGCGGGTTCAGACAGGCTCTGTGCGGCTATTATGCCTATGGCTTCGCCAGGCTCGTAAAGGTACCTATTCATCACTTCTTCAAGCTTCTTGAGCTTGCGGGCTTTTTCTTTTCCGTCAATGCCGCTCTTGGAGCAGTATTCCTCGAATTTTTTCATAACGTTCTGTGTTATCATGCATATCACCATTTGTCAAAGTCTATCTTTCCGGCGTCCGACTTTGCCGGATCCACGCCGTCTCCACCCACAAAGAACTGTATTATGTGGCCCCTGCTGTTTCTGACAGTGCCGTCGTATTCAACGCGCAAATCCTGCATAGCGTTCACGAGCCTTCTTTCCATATATCCGGAATGTCGCGTGTGCAGCGACTTGTCCATGAGGTTTTCCCTCGAGTTCATTGCGTCAAAGAAGAATTCAAACGGGTCAAGGCTGTCCTTGTAGCCGTGGGACACGAAGCCGCGGGCCTTGAGGCCCAAATCGCCTACAGCGAAGTGCGAAAGAGTCCTTCCAATAAAGCCGCGGTGTATCCTTTCGCCTTCAAGCGCTTCTTGGCCGACAAAAGCGCACATCTGCGTGAGGTTCACGTAGCTTCCTCTTGCGCCGCTCACGGCCATTATGACCGAGGAGTTCACAGGGAGATCCTTCTTTATTATGTCGCTGGCCTGATTGGATGCCTCTCCTCCAAGCTGCAGAATCCTGCTTTCAAGAAGCATTTTGGGGCTCATGCCGGTGGCCTTGTCCTCCTTGCCCTTGTAGTATTCTTTCACAAGGTCGCTCACAGCGCTGTCGTATTCGTCCGTGACGTCCTTCAGCTTCTTCTTGCTTTTTTCTGTTATGTCCTCGTCGCCTGAGGATATGCTAAAGCCCCTTCTGGAAATCACTTCCAGCGCAAGCCGCGAAACTTTATCAATGAAATCCCTTGCGGCCGCATGCGAGTATTTCTTCTCTATTGCGTCTATCAGCTTGCCCTTCTTTTCGCCAAGGGCGCTGTCATCTATGACGCCCTTCTTCAGGGAGCCGTTCTTTATCTCAACTTCGTCCCCGGACGCGGAAGCATAAGAGATGTTGAAGTCCTTTGGCAGTATGTGGCTGAATATTTCCTTGCCGGTGTATTCGTCCTTTATCTCAAAGTCTTCAATTCCGACAGCAGTCAAAAGCTCCACTGCCTGTCTTCTGGTAAGCTTCGTGTCGTCCTGCGTCAGAAGGAAAGAGCCGGTGATGTGGTCGTGCTTGCACGCGATAACGGGCTTTCCGTATCTTGGCGACCTGATATGGTGCTCCACTGCCATGAGCATCTCCGCCTCGACCCGTGCTTCCTCGGTCTGCGGCACATGTATATTCATCTCGTCCCCGTCAAAGTCGGCATTGTAAGGTATCGTGACCGCGAGCGAGAGCCTTATCGTCCTGTAAGGCATTATCCTTGCCTTGTGCGCCATCATGCTCATCCTGTGCAGCGATGGCTGCCTGTTCACTATGACTATGTCGCCGTTGTCAAGGTGCCGTTCCACTATGTAGCCCGGCGCAATCTCGTTGGAAACATCTTCCTTGTTTTCCTCGGTTATCTTCTTCCTTACGCCGTCCGGCCTTATTACATAGTTGGCGCCCGGATGGATGGACATGTTCTTCACAGTGATTCTCATCTGTTCCAGATTATAGCTTGTGACTCTCGCGGGTATCGTCAGTTCCTTCGCTATCTCAAGGGGTATGCCCACTTCGCTTATGGATATGCACGGATCGGGCGATATGACCGTACGCGCGGAGAAGTTGACACGCTTTCCGCTCAGGTTGCTTCGGAAGCGCCCTTCCTTCTTTCCCAGCCTTTGGACGAGCGTCTTCAGCGCCCTGCCCGACCTGTGCCTAGCAGGCGGAAGCGTTGAAATCTCGTTGCTCATGAGAGTGGAAACGTGATACTGTAGCAGTTCCCATATGTCCGCTATTATGAAGTCCGGCGCGCCAAGCTCAAGGTTCTTTCTGAGCCTTTCGTTTATCCTTACGATGTCCACGAGCTTGTGCGTCAGGTCGTCCTCGCTTCTTTCTCCGGTTTCCAGCGTTATGGACGGCCTTACCGTGACCGGAGGCACCGGCAATATCGTGAGTATAAGCCATTCCGGCCTGCTCTTTATTTTCAGGAACGCAAGGTCCTCGTCGGTTATTTTTTCAAGCCTCTGCCTGACTTCTTCGGATGTGAGGTCGGTGTTGCCTTCCCTGTAGGAAGTCGGCTTGAAGTAGACCATATCCTTTTGCTTCTCGCCGCAGCTTGGGCACGTCTTTATCTTCTTCTTGTATATGTGCGTGAGCCTGTTGCCCTTTATCTTTTCCGCCTCGTCCCTCGGGATAAGGGCAGCGGAACACTTCTTGCATATCGCCCTCAGAAGCATGAAAATTTTCTTTCCGTAAAGCGGATGCACTATGGGTTTTGTCAGTTCAAGGTATCCGAAGTGGCCAAGGCACTGCCCTATCGTGCCGCCGCAGGTCCTGCATCTGAGGCCTGGGTCCACCACGCCAAGATGCAAGTCCGCAAGACCGCCGTCTATGGGGTATCCATCAGGGTCGTAAAGCTCGGGCTGCTCTATCTTTATGGCGCTCATGTCCTTTACCATCTTTGGCGACAGGAACCCGAATTCTATGCTTTTGACCTTCATAACTAATCACCCACGTTTACCTTGGGATATATTCCCAAGCACTTAAGTTCGTCAAGCATGAGCTTGAACGCGTAGCTCATTTCCACTTCGTCTATTTTTGACTTGCTGCAAACCGGGCAGTATTTCTTGCCCTTTACCTTGTCTTCCACGGCGAACATGCCGCACTTGCTGCACACAGGAACCGTGTACTTGTCGCTGCTAAACCTTTCCTTGAGCAATAGCGACGCTCCGTGAGCCAGCAGGCAGTCCTTCTCCATCTCTCCAAGCCTCAGGCCTCCTTGTTTCACCCTTCCTGCGGTAGGCTGTTTTGTCAGAAGCGTGACCGGCCCTCTTGCCCTTGACTGCACCTTGTTTGCCACCATGTGATGCAGCTTCTGGTAGTAGCACGGCCCGACGAGTATCTGCGTTTCAAAGCGCTTGCCTGTCACTCCGTCATACATGACTTCCTTGCCGTCATTCCTAAAGCCAAGCTCTTCAAGATTCTTTCTGAGGTCAGCTTCGGTGATTCCGTTGAACGCTGAAGCATCCACCTTGTTGCCGCTTACTGCAGAAACCTTGGCCGCCACTATCTCAAGCAACTGGCCGAGTGTCATTCTGCTCGGTATGGCGTGCGGATTGAGTATGATGTCCGGCGTCACCCCGCTTGCCGTGAACGGCATGTCCTCCTGCGGCAGTATGAGCGCTATGACGCCCTTCTGCCCATGGCGGGAAGCGAACTTGTCGCCGAGTTCCGGCAGCCTTTCGCTCCTGACGCTTATCTTGACAAGTTTGTTTCCGCTTGCGGTTTCGGTTAGTATCACGTTGTCCACCACGCCTTCTTCGCCGTAGCGTATGGTTTCTGAAGTTTCTCGCCTGTTCTCAGCTTCCACCATGAAGCTTTCCATGGGGCCAAAGAACCTAAGCGGCGAAATCTTGCCTACTATCACGTCGCCTTCCTTGACGTCTGTTTCCCTGTTGACTATGCCGTCCTGCGAAAGGTTCGCGTAAGCCTCTTCGGTCCGGTAGCCGGAAATGGATTTGTCCGGGATCCTTATCTCGTCCCTCTCTATGCCCCAGTATCTCATTTCCTCGGTTGAATAATTGCGCAGGAAGTAGCTGTGGCCGAATCCTCTTTCCACGGATGCGCGGTTCAGAACTATCCCGTCCTCCATGTTGTAGCCGTGGAAGCTCATTATTGCTATCACGACGTTGTGCCCCTGCGGGTGCACTTTCAGGCCTACCTCGTCGCCGACTATCGTGCTCACAAGCGGCATCTGCGGATAAAGCAGCATGTCGGCCTTGGTGTCCGCCCTGATGAGGAAATTGGCGGCATACAGTCCCAGCGACTGGCCGGACATCTTGGCTCCGAAGTTTACCCTGTCGCCTCTGTTGTGCGCAGGGAAAGGAACCAAGGATGCTGAAAGCCCGAGCATCACGCCCGGGTTTATCTCAAGATGCGTCGTTTCCTTGGAAATAGCGCTTTCATCTATTGCAACGAGCGCGTTGTTTTCTTCCTCTGCGTCAAGGTATTCTATGATGCCTTCCCGCACAAGGTCGTTCCATCCCATTTCCTTGCTGATGACTTTTTCTGCAATTTCCTTGGTGAGGTTGGATTTTCCGTTAGTTGTTATTATCAGGGGCCTCTGCACGCGGCCCGCGTCAGTGTTGACATGGACTTCAGCGAAGTCCGGAACCCATGAAACGTTCACAGACGGGCTGATGTCCGCGTTCCTTCTCTTCTGCCTTATTGCTTCCACGACTCTTTCAGGGTTGTCCGTGCCGCCGGCTATATAGCCGTCCATGAACACTGTGTTGCCGCCGCTTTCCTTTTTCAGCATAGATTCTATCGTTGCCCGGTCTTTCTGCGTGGCAGTGTCCGTTATGATCGCGAATATGGCAAGATACTTTCTAAGGCCTATGTTAACGCCTTCAGGCGTCTCTTCCGCGCACAACCTGCCCCAGTGCGTAGGATGAAGGGCCCTTGCCTCAAAGTGCTCCTGCGAGGAGCTGAGCGGGGAAATGACGTTTCTTAGGTGGGCAACCGTCCTGACAAAGTTTGTCCGTTCTAGCCTCTGGCAAACGCCTGTTCTTCCGCCGACCCACTGGCCGGTGGCCATGTGGGATATTATTCTTTTAGTCAAGTACTCGCTTTCGACTATTGATTGTATCGAAGGCATCTTGCCGCGTTTCACGAGCTTCTGGTAAGAATACACTATCCTAGACACGAGCCCGTACTTGCCAAGCAGCACGGAGCGGAAGAGTATCTCGAAGAAATCCGCGACCATGCGCAGCCTCTTGTTTCCGTAATGGTCTATGTCCTGATCCTCAACGTCGTTCAGCCCCAGTCGTATGACTTTGCCGACGACCTTTGTCAGGTACAATGCCTTCGCAAGCCTATCCTTCTTGGCTTGGCCAAGATGCGGCAGCAGGTACTTGTCCATGAGGTCGTTTATCCTCTTGTCCCGGTATTCCTTCTGGGGTATCTTTATTTTCTTGCCTATGTACTCCTTTGCATCTTCCACGCTTTTGACATTCGTTTCGTAAAGATTGAAGTATATTTCCTGCATTTCCCTCGGTTCGGTGGAGATGGATTCTATTATATCCTTGTCAGTTTCCATGCCGAGCGCGCGAAGCAGTACCACGACCGGAATCTTCTTCATGTTGGCAAAGGAAAGCGTGACTATGCCTCCTTTCCTTTCAATGAGATGCCTCTGCACGAATCCTGCGGATTCGGAATTTATCCTCGCGGTTTCAGCGCCGCCTCTTTTTTCAACTACAGGCCTGTTGGAAAGGACCTCCTCCATCATCACTATGGCCCTTTCAGTGCCGTTTATTATGAAATATCCGCCCGGGTCGTCCGGGTCCTCCCCGGATGTTATCAGGTCTTCCCTGCTCATCTGCGAAGTCGTGCATAGGCCGGACTTGACCATGACCGGCAGGTCGCCTATCTTGACTTCCTGAGGCTCCTGCTCCACTCCGTTGATTACCGGTATCATTTCTATGAATATGGGAGCCGCGTAAGTAAGGTTCCGTATCCTGCACTCATTGGGCGTGACGGTTCTCACCGCGCCGTCGGCTTCCTTTATGTTGGGTTTGGGAATTCGGACCTTGCCGAGGCGTATCTTGAATTCCGCAAGGTCCGGGGTTTCCAGCTGTATCTCGCCTATATCGCCGAATATTTTCTGCACGCGCTTTTCCGTGAACTCGTTGAAAGATTTGATGTGATGCCCGTCAAACCCAACCTCATCCTTGAAGCTGGATACAAGCGCCCTGTATATTCTTGCACTGTCGTTTACCTGCATATTATTCACCTTTACATAACCACTTCAATAATTTACACAACCACTCTATAACATAACCACTTCAATAATTTACACAACCACTCTATAATATAGCACTGTCTCCCCTTCAGAAACCCTCGTTATTCGCACCACGTTGCCCTTCTTGGCGCCAAGCTTCTTGGAAACCGGATCGTCCGCGTTCATCTTCGGAAGCTGGCCCGGCCCCGCGTTAAGCTCGTTAAGAAGAAGCGCCTTTTCTTCGTCGTTTAGGAGTTCGTGCCTCGGTACAATGCGGCTCTCAAAAATGTTGATTTCTTTTTCTTCCATTGAACTCCCTCCCACTGCGCATGGGCCCGACGGGATTCGAACCCGCGACAGTCGGCTTTCTGCCGTCCGGTGCCCTGCTGGCACAGGCTTAAAAGGCCGATGCTCTACCAGGCTGAGCTACAGGCCCTTGCGACTGCGTCGGTGCGATCACGCCCTGGCCGGGAAATTCAGGCGTTGCCAAGGCAACATCCTTTTGAACCCGGGTCGTAGCCTTGACAAGGCTGCATGCTAGGCCGCTACACCACCAAGGCTTTACAGGACATAGATTCTGGTAAAATATAAAAACTTCCGAAAAATAGTATCAAACCTATGTCCTAATCGCCACCCTCCTGAACGCACCCGCTTAATTATAATGGCCAGCAACGTTCTGGTGTTCCCAGCTGCAAAGCCAGTACTTACCACGCCGCAGGAGAGCTTGACTTCCAAGTTCGGAATGGGTTTGGGTATCGCCTCTCCGCTATGGTCGCCGACCACATCTATTAAGGGCGATGTTTATTTAAATGTTTCTTTTTGTTGCCTGTCGGCTCGCCGGCCGAATATAGGGCTTCTGCTCTTCGTCTGACAAGCAGGACTGTCACGAAAGCGGCGTTCGCCAAGACAAGCGACGCCGGATAGAGCCACGTCGTCAGAGTGAACGTATCAAGAGCGATTATTGCAAGCGCGAATTTGACAGAACCCAATGCAAACGTCAGTGCGGTTTCCTGATACGGCTCGCGCCAGCCTTTCCTGAACGTGGGTATGAAGCCTATCGCGTCAACCAAAGTGACTATTATGACCGCGCTTAAAGGATCGTTTGTGATTTTCCATGTGGCGATGCCGGACAGCGCCGCAAAGAGGCAGAGCCAGTCCGATTTTTTTACATAACTTAATCCGTATTTGAGAAAGGCTATCGCCGATACAAGAAAGCACGTTGCCGCGGTTATGCCGGTAACCCAAGAGCCGGCTCCGCCGCCTTTTTCCATCTGGGCAAAAAAAGCTATGGCAGTCAGAACCCCCCATATAAGCCACGAGAACGCATGGGGTTTCGTCTTGTTTATGAACACGTTGCGAACGTAAGGAACGTAGCTTATCAGGCCGATAATCACTGCAATAATGCCAAGGGCGACTTTATATTCCATGAGAGTCTTCTCTTTTTATGCTGTGCTGCCTTTTAATTCTATCCCATTGTTGGCGGCAGAGTTAATGCTATTATCTGGATTTGCATAGATTTTTAAAATTTTCGGGAATTATATGATGGAAGTCGTTGGTGCCCGCTTGCGGCCATGTTTTTCATATAGGGAGGTTGATGCGAATGGAGATAAAACCCGTTGGCAGGCGCGTTCTTGTGCGTCCTGTAAAGGACGAGAAAACGAAGGGCGGCATATACATACCTGATTCCGCAAAGGAAAGCAGGAAGGAAGGGCAAGTGCTTGCAGTTGGCACAGGGAAAGACGGCAAGGAACTTCCCCTGAAGAAAGGCGATCGGATTATATACGGCGGCTACAGTTCCGAGGAATTTGAGATCAACGGTGAGAAATACGTTGTAGTGCAATTCAAGGATATAGTCGCAAAAATTGAGGTGTGAACATGGGATCAAAACAGATAATGTTTGACGAAAATGCAAGGCAGGCGCTGATGCGCGGCGTGGACAAGGTGGCGAACACCGTGAAGGTCACGCTTGGGCCGCGCGGAAGAAACGTCGTGCTTGACAAGCCTTCTCACCCTGTTGTCAGCAACGACGGCGTGACGATAGCAAAGGAGATAGAGCTAAGCGACAAGTTCGAGAACATCGGCGCGAAGCTCGTGAAGGAAGTCGCGTCAAAAACGCAGGATGTTGCCGGGGACGGAACGACGACCGCAACTGTCCTTGCGCAGGCCATGATAAGGGAGGGCCTGAAAAATATAGCTGCCGGCGCGAACCCCGTGGAGGTAAAGCGCGGCATGGAGAAGTCGGTAGCCGCTACGGTGGAGTACCTAAAGAAGAAAAGCGTGCCTGTAAAGGACAAGGAGAAGATAATTCAGGTTGCCACGATATCCGCGAACAACGACGAGGAGATAGGCGGCCTTATTGCCGATGCCATGGAGAAGGTAGGGAACGATGGCGTCATAACAGTAGAGGATGCCAAGAGCTTCGAAACAGGGCTTGAGGTCGTGGAAGGCATGCAGTTTGAGCGCGGCTTTGTGTCGCCTTACATGGCTACAAACCACGAGAAGATGACGTGCGACCTTGAGGATGCTTACGTGCTGCTCTACGACAAGAAGATCACGGGCATGAAGCAGATAGTGCCAGTGCTTGAAAGGTGCGTCAACGAGGGAAGGCCGTTGATGATAATAGCCGAGGACATTGAGGATGAGGCGCAGGCGACGCTAATCCTTAACATAATAAGGGGTGGCATAAAGGTCTGCGCAGTGAAGGCGCCGGGCTTTGGCGACGAGCAGAAGGAGATGCTTGAGGATATAGCAGTGCTCACCGGCGGCCGCGTGATAAGCGAGGACAAGGGCATGAAGCTTGAGAACGTCACTGCCGAGATGCTTGGCTCGGCGCGCAAGGTTTCCGTTGACAGCGAAAAGACTACAATAATTGAGGGCAAGGGCTCTAAAGCCGCGATAGACGCAAGGAAGCATCTGATAGAAAAGCAGATAGGGCTCGCGGATTCCGAATACAGGAAGACTGACCTCAAGAAGAGGCTTGCGAAGCTCGGCGGCGGCGTTGCCGTCATAAAGGTCGGCGCCGCTACTGAAACAGAGATGGCGGAGAAGAAGATGCGCATCGACGATGCCCTGAACGCGACAAAAGCTGCGGTGGAAGAAGGCGTCGTGGTCGGGGGCGGCATAACGTTGTACAGGGCTGCGTTCGGGCTTTCCGTTTCGTTGCAGGGAGACCAGTCGGTCGGCGCGGTTATCGTGAAGCGCGCACTGGAAGAGCCGGTGCGCCAGATAGCGAAGAACGCCGGCAAGGACGGCGCCGAAGTTGTGGCGCGGCTGGGAATGGAGAAGGACGAAAACGTGGGGTACAACGCGAAGAAGGATATATTTGAGGACCTTTTCAAGGCAGGGGTCATAGACCCTGCAAAGGTCGTGCGCTCTGCCCTTCAGAACGCCGTTTCCATAGCGGGAATGGTCATCACAACCGAGGCCCTTGTAGCGGACTTTGACGCCGAGAAGGACGAGAAGACCTCCGCGATAATAATCTGAGGTTTTTTGTTTTTTTATTTTTTGCCGCCGGAATGGAACAAACTTTCCATTTCCGCGTAAATGCTTTGGGAAAACCCCGAAGTATTTATACACTTATTTCCAATATATTGCTTGGGCGATTTCATGGTTTCCAAAATCATAATTCTTGGTGCAATCGTAGCCATAGTAGTTGGCGCGATAGGCTACGTTTATTTCGGCGTCGTTTCGCCTGCCGCCGAGAAGCCTGTGATAGAAAAGCCCGCTCTTCTTGAAGGCCAGAACGTTGACACGGAACATATACGGTGGCTGGCCAACGAGTTGGGCGCGTACAAGATTCACAGTTCCCTTTCCAGCGAAGAGGCGCAGATAGAAATCGTCGTGGAGGGCGTGCCTTTTGCCGTGACTAACGGCGAGGGCGGCCCGATCGCTTCCGACGGGAAAGCGGAAAATCCCGATATAAGGATAACAGCTGGCAGGGCAAGCTTCGGAGAGCTCATGGCCGCGCAAAACATAAAATCCAAGATAGTCGAACTTTACGATAGCGGCAAAATCGGCGTTGAGCTACTGAAGGATCAGGCTGCCCTAGCGCTGAAAGGCTACAAGTCCATATACGACCAAATAAACGGATGAGCTAATATCCTTAATACTTTTCCTCCCAGTTATCGCAATGGAATACCCGACCGGTTTCAAGGAGCTTGTCGCGGCAGTGAAGAAGGATCCGGTTCCTGTCGCATCGGGCAGGGAAATATGGGAAAAATTCTGCCGCGTCGTCTTCATAGGCAAGGACCGCTCGGACGCGGAAATAAGCTTTGTTATGGGCATGCTGAAGAAATACATAGATTATGATTATGTCCTTGCCACGGACGGCGAGGATTGGGAGAGCGCTGTCCGCCTGTTTCTTAAGGAGCGTTTGGGCAAGATACGGGACGACAACGCCGAGGCCGCGGTCTCCGGCGTTCTTCGCGATTTATTCTATATAACCGCATCAATAAAGGGGGGCGCAAGGTTCTTCAAGAAGAAAGGGGTATTTGAGAACCTCGCAACGCTGGCATCCACGAAGGAAAAGACGAAGGAGTTGATTAACGAGATCGCCGAGGACGGGGACGTTGCAGGGATAAAATACACCAAGGCT
Source organism: archaeon (assembly GCA_035290885.1). Taxonomy (GTDB): domain Archaea; phylum Aenigmatarchaeota; class Aenigmatarchaeia; order GW2011-AR5; family GW2011-AR5; genus JACQID01. The sequence goes on along the minus strand of DATDTL010000031.1, from coordinate 1,152 downwards.
ATACTCTGGATGCAATACTGCGGCCTTGCAAAGGACTTCGCGCCTGCAACCAAGCAGCTCAAGACCTTCATGAACAGCGATGTCGGGCCGTATTACCAGTTTTATGAGGACGACGATTATTTCACAAAGAGGGCCGAGGAGATGTCTGCCGATTTTCCTGATATTTCTTTATCTGATGTCTATCGCGCCATCTATCTTTACAGGACGTTCAAGTCCGCCATGCCCCGCGGCAGCAAGTTCACGCCCAAGAAGCTTCTGGATTTCATGAAAAAGAAGAAGCTGTCCGTTACAAAGGTATTTTCCAAGCTTTCCGACGTTGAAGGCAGGGAAGAGCTGGCGGAAAAAATGTCTGATTTCATGCGGGGTTGATTCCGGATTTCTCTATTGCAAACCAGAAATGTTTAAGTGCCACCGCCGGCATCTGGTTATAGTGTACGGTATTGGGGGTGCCGGCCAATGGCAAAGAAGAAGTAAATTTAAGTAAAATAATAGTATAAATTGCGCTTGTTTTTTCTTTTTGCATTTCTTTCATATGTTTTGGATGATTGTTTTCACGACGCTATAAGAATTCTTGGCAACTACCGGCAGGAATGATTCAAAATCTTCGCCTGCATTTCCTTCTGCTTTGTCTGATATCGTACGAACAAGAACAAAAGGTATCTTGTTCAAAGCGCATACCTGTCCTACTGCCGCCCCTTCCATGTCTGCGACATCGCCTTTCAGTTCTTCCGTAAGATAATCGTATTCAATATTGCCGCCTCTAACGATAAACTGGTCTCCTGTTAATATTCTGCCTTCAATGAGCCTGTTATTTATTTTGCTCTGTAACGCCATATTTTTCATCTTTACGTCGGCAGTGAATATCCTATAATCCGTGAAAATAATTCTCCCCCTTTCGTATCCCAGAGCCTAGCCATCCATGTCATGCTGGATGCAATCCTTGCTTACTACAACGTCGCCGATATCAAGCTCTCTGTTCAGTGCCCCTCCCACGCCGGTAAATATAATTCTTTCCGGACCATATTCGTCTATCATCTTCTGGCACACCATGGAAGAAAATACCTTGCCGGCGCCGGACTTCACGATAACTGCTTCCTTGCCAAATAATCGCGCTTCGTAAAAGACAAAATCGGACCATTCTTTCTTTTCAAC
>DATDTL010000030.1:0-7461 GCA_035290885.1 archaeon | reverse complement strand
AGAAGCCTGAGAGGCAACACGATAAGCGCGGAAGTCGCCCAGATAAACTGCAAGGTCGTGCAGGCCGGCGACAAGGCTCTTGACGAATACTTCAAGAAAGAGGGCGGGGAAGCGCCCAAGAAAGAAGGGTGATTTTCTTCTCGCAAAAACTGATTCCGGAAATTAACATAGGCACTCTTGGCCATGTAGACCACGGCAAAACAACTCTCGTTAATGCCTTAACCAGCGCGTGGACTGACAGGCACAGCGAGGAAATGAAGCGTGGCATCACCATACGCCTCGGCTATGCCGATGCCGTTTTTTATTATTGCGAGAAGGAAAAGCGCTATTCGCCTTCGGCTAAGTGCGCGTCCTGCTTTTCCGACTGCGCGCCAAAGCGGGCGGTATCGTTCATAGATGCTCCCGGCCACGAAACGCTCATGGCAACCGTGCTTTCCGGCACGGTGCTCATGGACGGCGCGCTGTTTCTTGTTGCAGCCAACGAAAAATGCCCGAGGCCGCAAACCGCCGAGCACCTGAAGGCTCTTGATATTTCCGGCATAAAGAACGTCATAATAGTGCAAAACAAGGTCGACCTTGTCACAGAGGAACGTGCCCTGCAGAGCTACAAGGAGATAAAGGACTTTGTCAAGGGCACGGTCGCCGAGAACGCCCCGATAATTCCGGTTAGCGCCGCGCACGGCATCAATATAGATCTTCTCATAGAAGCCATAGAGAAATACATGCCTACCCCGGAAAGAAAAAAAGGCGAACCTGTGTTTTACGCGGCGCGCAGCTTTGACGTGAACAAGCCCGGCACGCCGTACAAGGAACTGAAGGGCGCAGTCCTTGGCGGCTCCGTGGTATCGGGCGAATTCGCCGTTGGCGATGAAATTGAGATACATCCCGGCGTTTCCGTAGGCGCTTCATGGAAGCAGCTTAGGACAAAGATAACCGGCATAATGAAGTTTAGCCAAACCGCAGAAAAAGCCGGGCCGGGAGGACTTGTCGCTCTGGAAACCTCTTTGGATCCCGCTCTTGGGAAAAGCGACAGCCTCTCGGGCAACACCGTGTGCCTGCCTGGCAAGATGGCGGCAGTCGCGGACTTCAAGTTCGTGCCGCATCTGTTTGATTACGTCATAGGCACAGCCGGCCAAGAGAAAGTCGGGAACCTGAAAACCGGCGAACTGCTCATGATAACCGCCGCGATATCCAAGACCGTAGGCCCCGTAATTTCGTCCGGCAAGGAAGTCCAAGTCAAGGTCAAGATTCCCGTGATTGCAATGAAGGGCGATAGAATTTCCCTTTCAAAGCACATCGGCGGCAGATGGCACCTCATTGGGTACGGGATTGTGGCGTAGTAAATATTATTTTACCCTAACGGCCTTCACAGTTGCGAAATCGTCAGGCAAACTTTCCATGTCAGCGCCTTCTACGCCTTCAATCGTTACACTAACGCCCGAAAAGCTTGTAGAATTGCTTGGGTTACGTTGTAGGAATTTTTGTTGGGCGGATTACCTCTGACTCCTCTTTATAGTTAACCCAGTAAAGATTCCGGATATGATTTACTGGGTTCACATATAGTTCCCAAGGAAGTAATACCTTGCTTGTTTCCTTGGAGAACTATAAAAGTGTTATTCCCCGAACCCGCCCAGATAATTTATCACAAAAACCAGCGCAGCAATGCCCGCAAGATTGAGGTATATGCCGTAGTTCGCAATGAACGCCAGTGCGCTCGCCGGCAGCAGGAATATTCCCAGCGACGCGCATGCAGGGCAGGCTGAAACGAACATGCTTGCAATGCCAAGAGACGATGTGGCTGTTGCGCTTTCTTTCAGGGAACATGCCTTAGGCAAGCTCCGCGTGTATGCCTGATAAGAGATTGCCGCGGCCAAGAGAAGCGAGAATGCAAGAAAAACCGCAAGATTAAGCGGGGGCGTGACCATGAACCAGAAAAGGAAATTCTCAAGTATGCCGATGACCTGAAAATAAACGTAGACGGCAACGAACGAAATAAAAGAAAGGAGAAATATGCCAAAGTATTTTGGAGCGGCAAGGGCTTTGAGAAGCTTCATGATAATAAATATCAGCCGCAATTTATAAGTATTGCGCTTACGCCGGCTTTGTTTAAAAAGTCAGCTAAGACCACAAGCAGTTGTGATGTAAGTTCACAGAAACACTACCGTTGGGGCGAGGAACCGCTTATTCAACAAAGCCGCTTACGCCGGTTGCCTAATAAGCCCGGAAGAAGCCGGCAGGTTGCGTTCCATGCGAATGCAATCACAACATCCTGTGACGACTTACTGCTTTTTGTGCAAAGCCGCTTAAGCTGCCAGCTCTTCGTCTATAATTTGCTGGAAGGCCTGGTAAGGCTGGGCTCCGGATACAAGCCGCCCGTTTACAAAGAAGCTTGGCGTTCCAAGGCCAGGCTGGCCGGTCTGCTTGGCGGCAGCGTTGCCTTCTGACATATCCGACTGCACTGCGCCTGCGTATTTGCCGGAATCAAGGCATTCATTGAACTTCACGGCATCCAAGCCAAGATCTTTTGCATACTGTTTGAAGAACGGCATTGCCTTTTCAAGGCCAAGATACTTGCCTTCTGCCTGAACGTAATAGCCCCAGTCGCTCTGCTGCGTTTCAAAGAGCTTGTCGTGGTATTCCCAATATTTGCCCTGTTCGCCCGCGCATCTTGACGCTTCAGCTGCCTTGTCGGCAGATACATGGCCTATGACCGTAAGCGGATAATCCTTATAGGCAAATTTCACTTTGCCTGTATCAACATAATTCGTTTTTATCATCCCCAGAGTTTCCTGATGGAACTTCTGGCAGAATGGGCACTGGAAGTCGCTGAATTCAACTATTGTAACAGGCGCATTGTCTTCGCCCAAAGACGGGGCATCTCCTAAGCTCAAGGCGGCCCTCAACTCTTCCACAGGCTGCTGAGGAGCCTGCACACCGCCAACAAATGCCATGCCCGTTATTGTTGTTATTGTGCCGTACGCGGTTCCTATGAGAAATGCAATAATTACAAGACCGAGCCACTTGACGCTCGATTTGGAAATCTTGATATGATCGTCGCGATGCGCAGGAGATTCACCCGAAACGCGCGCTTCGTTGCCGGCATGCATATTTTCCTTAGCGATATTAATCAACCTTTCTCATAATGTTTCCCGAACTTTAAATATCTGACGGCGTCGCACGGGATACCGTAAACTTTTCCGGGATAACGTGATATTCGCTCTTATGCCGCAGCCTGCCCGTGGAAAGGAAGTTAACGGCATCTCTCATGCGCGCTCACCGGCTTCCGCGCATTTTTGCCGCCATGTTGCCAGTAAGCGCCATCATTGCAGCGTATCCCGCGGCTCCGAGGGCAACGAGTATCGCCCATTCTTCAATGTTCAGCGGCACTGTGCCGAAGAACGAGCTTAGCGGCGTATAGAGCACTGCAAGCTGCAGCAATATCGAGCCTGCCAATGCAACAATGAGCCATTTGTTGCTGAATATGCCCTGCCCGTCCTGCTTCCTTATCGCAACTATCCTCATGAATTCGTAAATCACAAAACCCGTGAATACCGTGGTCTGCGCCACGGCTATGCCCTTGTCCAGAGTCAGGAAGAAAGCGGCAAGAACTGTGCACGTTATTACAGCCGCGGTTATCAGTATTATTCGCGCCATCGCCCCATTTATGACGCCCTCGCTCTTGTTCCGCGGCTTTCTGTCCATCACGTTCTTCGCCGGCGGGTCGGCGCCAAGCGCAAGCGCAGGAAGCCCGTCAGTAAGCAGGTTTATCCACAGAAGCTGCACAGCGGTTATGGGCGCGTACCCTGCAAGCGAGGCAAAGAACACCGCCCCCACCTCGGCAAGGTTGCTGGAGAGCAGATAGTTCACGAATTTCCTTATGTTGCCGAATACCGTGCGGCCTTCCTTGACTGCCGCAACTATTGTCGCAAAATTATCGTCAAGAAGCACAAGCTGCGACGCCTGCTTTGCTACATCCGTCCCGCGCAGCCCCATGGCTATCCCTATGTCCGAGCTTTTCAGCGCCGGTGCGTCGTTGACGCCGTCTCCTGTCATGGCAACTATGCTGCCGTTGGATTGCAGCGCCTTGAGCACCCTCACTTTGTGCTCCGGCGAAACTCTGGCGAATATGGAAACGCCTTTGACGGTTTCGCAAAGCATTTTCTCTTTCATGTTATCTATCTCTTTCCCGTCCATGACGCCGCCAGTTATGCCAACCTGCCCGGCAACTGCCTTTGCAGTAAGCCTGTTGTCGCCCGTGATTACGACTATCCGTATGCCGGCTTTTTTGCACTGGCTCACGGCCTCACCGACTTCTTTCCTCGGCGGGTCTATCATGCCCTGCATTCCAAGAAACGTCATCCCGCTTTCTGCGTTCTTTTTGGTCCCGGACTTGAACGCAAAGCCAAGAACCCGCAAAGCCCGGGATGCCATCTCTTCGTTGGCTTTCAGCAGGCTTTTCTTCATAATAGGCGTAAGCCTGACTTTCCTGCCGCGGACAAGAGCGTGCGAGCATCTTTCAATGATTATTTCCGGCGCTCCCTTGGTATAGGAAATCACGGATTTCTCCTTCACTGCCACGCTCATCATCTTTCTTTCCGCCGAGAACGGTATCTCCCAAAGCCTTTTCGGGCTGGTTATTCCAAGAGCCATGGCGTGCGGGAGCAGCGCCGCCTCTGTGGGGTCGCCCTGATATTTCTTCCCGTCAAAGAAGGCGTCGTTGCATACGGCTCCGCACTTGAGCAGAATCTCAAGTTCCGCGGTTTTCGCCGGCGCGTTGCCGAAAAATACATTCCCTTCCCTTACCTTGTAAGCCCTGCCGGAACAGAATATGTCCGTGACTGTCATTCGATTCTCGGTTATCGTGCCGGTCTTGTCCGTGCAGATCACGTCCACTGACCCAAGGCTCTCCACTGCCGGCATCTTCCTCACGAGTGCGTTCCGGGCCAGCATCCTCCTCATTCCCAGCGCAAGCGACACCGTAACCACTGCAGGCAGCCCTTCAGGAATGGCCGCCACTGCCAGGCTTATCGCAGTAAGGAACGTGTCCTTCAAATCCGCCCGTGTGAGAAAAAACTGGAACGCTGCTATGAACGCTATGCTTATCAGCAGCCCGTAGCCTATCTTCTTTCCTGTTTTCTCAAGCTCTTTCTGGAACGGCGTTTGCTTCTCCGCGGTTTTCTGCAGCATGTCCGCAATCTTTCCCATCTCGGTGCCCATGCCGGTATTGACCACGACCGCGGCGCCTTTGCCGCGCACGACCAGCGTCCCTGCAAACGCCATATTCTTCCTTTCGGCTATGCTCGCAGTTCTGCCCAGCGCTCTTGAATTTTTTCCCGCGGCGTTGCTCTCTCCGGTAAGCATGGACTCATCCACGCTCATGTTCTCGGAGCTTGTTATCCGGCAGTCTGCAGGAACTGTAGCGCCTTCAGAAAGCAGTATGAAGTCTCCAGGAACCAGAAGGCTGGCCGCCATCTGCTGCTTTTTTCCGCCTCGTATCACGATCGCAGAAGGGCTTTCCAGCTTCTTCAATGCTTCAACGCTTTTTTCCGCCTTGTAGTTCTGGAAAAACCCGAACGCGCCGTTGATGACCACTATGATGAGTATAAGCGCTGAATCAGTGGCATCCGGCGACTGCCCTGGCAGGAAGCCGATAAGGTAGGAAACCGCCGCAGCTATTATGAGTATCACTACAAGCGGGTCTGTGAACTGCGAAGCCAGCAACTTCCACGCCGAGAAGGAGCTTTTCAATTCTATTACGTTTTCGCCGTACTTGGCGAGCCTTCTGCCGGCCTCATCTTCGCTCAGGCCGGCTTCGCCGCTCGAAAGGCTCCTGAAGGCATCTTTAACGTCCGCAAGATAGTATTCCATTTGATATCGCTCTTCCAGCAGCCTATGCGAAAAACGCAACGCATTCTATTGCGATGGCATACAGCAGTATGCCGAGAATGAAATGCCGCGCATTTTTCATTATTTCTGCTGGAGCGGAATCCTGCATGACCGCGTATAGCATTATGCCGGTTGCCAGCCCCAGCACAGCCCCGAATAACGGCGCCGAAATCTCAACCGCGCCTGCAATAATTATCCCGAAAACCGCGGAAGACGAGAGCAGCGCCTTCGCATACACGCTGCCTGTCACCGACCCATGCATGCCGCTTAAGGAAGTGCTGCCGACCGCGGCACGGAAGAGCGAAGGCACGAAAAACAGCAGCTTGCTTCTGTGCCCCACAGGCACCCCGCCGCCTGCATATTGCGAAGCGAACAGCATCGCGCCCGGCGCCATCGGGTAGAAATCCTGCAGCATGCATAGATTTCTTCTCTGTTATATATAAAATTTTCGCGAGGCTGGGCGTGTTGCCGAAACGGAAGCTTTCGCAATATCCGGCTTTCCCCCTGCTTTTTTGCGGAGCAGAACTATAAATTCCACCCGTGGCATGTATGTAAATGAAAGTCCTGCAAAAACTTATAGAGGCTTACGGCGTGTCCGGCAACGAGGAGCACGTCCGGGAAATAATCCGGGAAGAGATTTCAAAATACGTTGACGACGTCTTCGTTGACAAGTCCGGGAACCTGATCGCCCGCAAGAAGGGCAAATCGCCGAAGGTCATGCTCGCCGCGCACATGGACGAGGTCGGACTGATGATTAAGCGGATAAACCCCGACGGAAAGATAGCGTTCTCATCTGTTGGCGGCATAGCTGCGGTGAGCATCCTCGGGCAGAGGGTCAAGATTCATACTGAAAAAGGCAGCCTTTACGGCGTCATCACTACCAAGGAGATGAGCAATGGAGAGCCCGTGGCGAAGTTGCCAACGCTGAAAGAGATGTACATAGACGCTGGCCTCGGGAAGCAGGACTTGGAGAAAAAAGGCGTGGAGATAGGCGACTACCTCAACCTCGTGCAGGAAAGCGGCACCCTCGGCAACAGCGACATAATCTACGGCAAGGCGCTGGACGATCGCATAGGCTGCTACATACTTATAGAACTCGCAAGAAGGCTGAAAGCCTCAAAGAGCGAGATTTATTTCGTCTTCACGGTGCAAGAGGAGATAGGCCTCTACGGCGCCAAGGCTTCGGCCTATGAATTGGACCCGGACTGGGCCATTGTAGTGGACGTCATGGACGCCAAGGATGCGGACGGCGAGCCTTCCATAATCATGGGCAACGGGCCCTGCATAACCGTCAAGGACGAGCTCATACTCGGCAACAAGTGCATAAACAAGTGGCTCACCGCCGCGGCAAGAAAAAAGAAGCTGATTGCCCAGCTCAACGTCGCTGACTCCGGAATCACTGACGCCGTGACCATATCCCTTTCCAAGAGCGGCGTTCCCACGAGCGTTGTCGGCATACCCGTAAGAAATCTCCACACAACAGTTGGCATCGCCCACAGGAACGACATTGAGGGCGCAATAACGCTTCTGGAAGCGCTTCTCACGAACCCGCCCAAGCAGTGCATCGTTTGAAAC
>DATDTL010000029.1:0-20836 GCA_035290885.1 archaeon | reverse complement strand
CGGATTCGAACCGCTGTCCGAGGTTCCAAAGACCCCTATCCTTTTACGTTCCGTGCTTCTTGCGAACCAGGAAGGCCGCTAGACGACGGGGCTATGAGTTTTGATTGGTTTTTAGATTTTTAAAGGTGATTAAAAGACGTGCAAGGGAAACGTTAACTTTTTATATATCGATGCAGAAATAGTAGTATGGTGCTCATATGAATACAGTAAAGCTTTCTTCAAAGTTTCAGATAGTCATACCTAGAGAAATAAGGAATGACATGGGGCTCAGGCCCGGGGAAAAAATGATAGTCATAGAGAAAGGGGGAACCATACATCTCGTTCCAGCCGGGCGCATAAAGGATGCAAAAGGCATTGCCAGAGGCGTTTCCTCAAGAAATGTGAGGGACGAATATGAACGTTTTGATTGACTCCCGTGGTTGGATAGAATATTTTTCTGGAGGCCCGTTGGCTTCAAAATACGCGAAATTCGTGGAATCCGCCAATACTTTGGAATGCGTGGCGCCTTCCATAGTTCTTTACGAGGTATATAAAAAAATAAAATCCGAAAAAGATGAAGAGACTGCGATAAAGGCGGTTGCCTATATAGTTGGCAATGCCAGAATAATCTCAATAGGAAAAAAGATAGCCCTTAATGCTGCAGACATAAGCATAATCAGTAAGCTTCCAATGGCCGATGCCATGATAAAGGCGGTAGCGGAAGACAACAATGCCAAGCTCGTCACAGGGGATAAACATTTTAAGGATCTCGAAAATGTTATTTTTGTGGAGTAAAGCGGAACAGTGCACTTAAATATCGTGCGCTCAAGACAAGCATGGTAATTGTGAGAGGAGGGGGCTGCTTTACGCGGACTGACCCGTTCTTATAGCTCTTGTTCATTGAAGAGCAGAATTCTCGAATTCCATGGTGTGGGATTATCTATACGCATGATATAGGAAAGATACAATTTCTACGTCTTTCACATATAGCACGGGCATTTAATTATAGCTAAATACTTCTGTCCGATGCTATAGCTTCCTCGCTCGGGCTGTCAAAAGTGCGGTTCATCGTTTTCCGCAGAAAATCAAAACCAAGGGGGTGAAATTATGACTGCAATCGATTGGCGTGACATCCTGATGCAGAACAGGGCTTACGTCAAGCCCGTTATGAATATCATGCATAGATATACGCTTCAAGATATCCATGCAACGTCTGTTAGCGGTTTGGACCGGCAATCCGGTGGATATGCCCGCAGAATACCGTTATGTCTGGACTATTATTTGTGAGCGCGAGATTTGATTTTTCGCATTTTTTAAAGTTAGATGATAAAGAAGAGAAGTAGAGTAATAGGGGCTTACAGCTATTCACGAAGTGAAAAATGGGTAGAGGAATAAAAATGAAAATATTATTGATACATTCGGACTTCATTGAATTCGAGGCCCGCCAGAAGGCGATAAAGCAGGCAGAGGAATGGAAGAAAGGAGAGAAGACGCGCGTTGAGGAGTGCCTAGTCGTCTTCACTGCTGTTGAGAAGCGGGACGAAGGAAATATCGGCCAAACCGCAAAAAACATGGTGGACGAAGTCGAGAAAGTCGCCAAGGAAGTCAAGGCGAAAAAAATCGTCTTTTACCCGTATGCGCACCTGAGCAAAGACCTTTCATCCCCTGCAACGGCTCTGGAAGCGCTGCGCAAGGCAGAGGAGATCGCCAAGGAGCGCGGCTTCGAGTCGTTTCATGCGCCGTTCGGCTGGTACAAGGCGTTCGAAATAAAGGCCAAAGGGCACCCGTTGTCCGAGTTATCAAGGGAAATCACTGCAGAAGGAGCCGCGCCAAGCGCAACGAAGAAGAAGGGCGGAGCGCAGCCAACGCAAGCCGCTGAGGCAAAGGAGCTTAGCGAGAACGATCATCGCCTGCTTGGCAAGAAGCTGGACCTTTACAGCTTCCATGACGTGGCCCCTGGCATGGCGTTCTTCCACCCCAAAGGCATGATAATCAGGAACGAGCTCATGGCGTTCTGGCGCGCAGAGCACACAAAGCGCGGCTATTTGGAAATCAATACGCCTTTGATAATGAACAAGTCGCTCTGGCAGACATCTGGCCACTGGGACCATTACAAGGAGAACATGTTCTTCACAACCATCGACGACGTTGAATTTGCAGTCAAGCCCATGAACTGTCCGGGCGCGATAACGGTGTTCAACAGCGGGACGCGCAGCTACCGCGATCTGCCGCTGAAACTTGCCGAGCTTGGCCAAGTCCATCGCAACGAGCTCTCAGGCGTTCTTTCGGGCCTTTTCCGTCTCAGATACTTCACGCAGGACGATTCCCATATCTTCGTTCGCGAAGACCAATTGGAACGGGAGATAATGAACGTCGTCGGCATAATAGAATATTTCTACGGCGTGTTCGGTTTTGAGTATCACGTTGAGCTGTCCACAAGGCCGGACAATTCCATAGGCTCCAAGGAGATATGGGACAGGGCCGAGAAAGCATTGGAAGGCGCGCTCAAGGCGAAGAATATGAAGTACAAGGTGAACCCGAAAGACGGCGCGTTCTACGGCCCGAAGATAGACTTCCATATCAAGGATTCTCTTGGCAGGACATGGCAATGCGCCACGTGCCAGGTGGATTTCATGATGCCAGAGCGCTTTGACGTTAACTACATAGGCGAGGACAACAAGCCGCACCGTCCGGTGATAATCCACCGCGTCATCTACGGTGCGATTGAGCGGTTCATAGGCATACTTGTCGAGCATTACAAGGGAGCGTTCCCGCTTTGGCTCTCGCCTGTGCAGGTTCGCGTTCTTGCGTTGACGGACAATAACAACGCTGCCGTGGAAAAAGCGGTTAATATGCTAAAGGAGCATGGCATCAGAACGGATACCGACACGAGGCCGAGCACGGTGGAATACCGTGTAAGGGAGGCAGAGCTGCAGAAGATACCCTATATTATAGTTATCGGCGAAAAAGAAGAGCAGTCCGGCGCCCTTGCCGTGAGAACGCGAGGCGCCGGCAAAGTTCAGTTTGGCGTCAAGCCCGACGCTTTTGCGGCAAAGATAAAGGAAGAAATAATGAAGAAGGCATGACGGGCTTTTTTATATGGTGACGCTCCAAGATTAGTTATGGCGTTTGAACTCCTGCCCCAAGAATTCGTAAGCGCTCTGGGGTCCACGATCATCAGGCTTTCGGCAAGGCCGGAAACGTTCATACTTCTGATAGGGTTTGCGTTGAGCGCGGTTTCAGGCCTCGCCTATGAGGTTCTTCTGCACTCGTACATGCAGAGGATGAAGCAGAAGAAGCATTTCAACGAAATAGTCTCGCGCTATTTCATGATAGTGGTGCTTGTTCACGTTTTCACGTCCGCCTATTTTGTCATAAGAATGCTCCAGTCGCTTTCTCCTATAATGCCGGATTATCTGACCGCAGACATGCTAATGATAGCCGTTATGGTATTTGTCGTTATAACCGGCACGAATAATCTTGCGATAATCAAATCGTTTGCCGATAAAGGGTAAAAATATGGAACTGTTAAATTATGCTGTCGTGGTCTACGGGCTTCTTTCGGTGCTGCTGCTCTTCTTCTTCACGTACATGGAGGCATACAAGCACGCGAAAAATCTCACAGGAGTTTACAGGGAGTTCATGTTGTCGCTCCTTCACTCTGCGCTGTTCGTGGACATGGCCGGCATACTATACTACGGTTTGCGCATCTATCAGCTTAACGCGGGGTTCGATGGCCTGCTTGCCGCGGACATGGCAATGGCGCTGATTTCCACACTTCTGTTCGCCCTGACATACCCCTATTTCATAGACACAATAAAGAAGATGGAATATATTTACGGCTGAGCTTACACCAGCCCGGCAAGCGTTGTCTGCAGTTCTTTTTGTTTTGCCCCGCCGAACGACGATTTAAGTATGGAAAGGTCGCGCTCCTTCTTTTTCTTCACGCCTTGAAGATATTCAAGCTTGGATGTTTCCTTTGCTATCTCTTTCTCTATGCCGGCAATCTCGTTTTCAAGCCGCCGTATTTCCGCGCGCATCTCGTCTTCAAGGGACATACTATTATTGGTTTTACACGCTTTAAACCGTCGCGCACATAGAATCGGATTCTATAGCTTCAGGGGCCAAGATTTCCCAAACGGAAGTTCGGGACCGTGGAGCTTCGGCGCGACTTCATAGAATGTGAATGGGCATTGATAGTCGGTATCTATCACATAGAAAGGCAACAATTTTCCTGATATGATATTATACTCGGTGTAGGATTCTGTTATCCCGGAACGCGCAAGAGAGGGATGCATTTGCCGTCTGCCGCTTATTCCAACGTCAATATAGCGTTGCCTCTGAAGACAACTTTGCAATATTCTTGCCGTGGTAAGTTGCTCCATTCCTGTGGTTTGCGGGGTAAGTCTATTCCCTATAAGAATGTCAAAATGATAAATTAGCGAGCCATCCGGACCAAAGTCATACGCGCTATAGGGATTGTAATTCAGAAAACAGTCGGGCGGCAACATAGATGCAAGTATACGTGATATGCCGTCGGCCGTTTCTTGCGTCAATGAATTAAGATTAGAAAGCATCGCATTTCCTGTAGCATCCAAAAGCTGGATTTCTGGTACAGAAGGCCGGTGGCCAAGAAGGTTTCTACAAGCTTCTTCGCCAAGTTCGCTAAGTACGTTGAAATAATTGCCGAGTACAAGACGGGCAGATGCGTCATAATCTCTTGCAGATTTTCCGCCTTTCAAAGAATTTATCGACACTTTTTCAAACAGGCGAAGCTTCCTTTCAGTTTCTCCCAATTTCTGCCAGTAAGTTTGCTTGTTTTTTGCCATGATTTAGGGTTGTATCAAAAATATTTAACCATATAATATCCTTCTAGGGAGTAGCCGAACTTTCTATAATATTGGCGCGCCCCGACGCCGGATGTCACGGCAACCTTGGTTTTGCCCCGCTCTTTTGCTATTTTCTCGGCTCTCTCAAGCAGGCGCCTACCGTATCCCTTGTGCTGGTACGCGCCCTGTTCGTGCAGGGGGGCTTGCGTTCCGTAAACATGGACTTCCCTCACTTTTGCCGTGCCCGACTGGTCAATGCGCAGCCGCAGAAAGCCAATCAGGACGTCCTGCTTATTGTCTTCAAAGCTCAGGAAAATCTCTTGCCCGCCCCCGGCTTCGTATTCGTTTTCAAGAAGTTCTATATCTTTTGGGGTCTTGCCCGAAACCCCGACTTCCCTGCAGCGTATGCATCGGCAGTTGATGCCCCGCATGGCTGCAAGCTGGCGGAGGTTCGTGGTCTTCGCGCCTGCCTCGGCCTTGTGCTCGGAGATGTCGCGCATTATCCTCTTTATCCTGACGTAGGATGGCACGATCTTCTTCATTTCTATGAGCAATGAGATCATTTCTTCTTTTTGAAGTGGTGCATACTCGCCGGCCTTCCATTTTTTATGAAGCTCCGTGCCCGGTATGACAAGAGTCGGATATATCTTCAGTTCGTCCGGCCTGTAGTCGGGGTCAGAGAAAAGCAATGCAAATAATTCAAGTTCCTTCATGGCGTCCACTTTGCCGGTAAGGCCGGTGAGTCCCGGCATCAAGTGCGCCGTGATTTTCAGCCCTGCGTCGCGTAGGCGCCGAAACGCCTCCTTGTTCTTTTCGCAGCCGTGGCCGCGGTTCACCGCTTTCTGCAAATCTTCATCCGTCGTTTGGACGCCTATTTCCACACGCGTGGCGCCGTAGCGCAGCATTTCATCAACATAAGCGCCATTGCAGTAATCGGCGCGTGTCTCTATTGTAAGCCCTATGACGCGGTTGCCTGCGGTCTCGTTCAGGCCTTTGGCATCTTCAAGCGAGTGCGAATTTTTTTCGTTAAAAGCGTCAAAGGCGCGCTTTATGAACGCCTCGCGGTTCGCCTTGTCCCACGCCATGAAAGTGCCGCCCATTATTATCAGCTCGCACTTGTCCGTGGCGTGGCCTATGCCGTTAAGCTGCCTGAGCCGGTTGGAAACCTGTTTGAAAGCGTCGTAGCCGTTCCGCTTTGCTCTGAGTGTCGTGGGTTCAACGCCGGTGTAAGATTTGGGCGAATACTCGCCCTGCGGGCAGAATATGCACGAGAAAGGGCATGAATAGGAATTTTCCCCAAGCCACATTATCGCGATGTTCGCGACTCCGGAAAGGGTGCGCACGGGTTTCGTTTTCAGCAGCGCCACTGCGTCGGCGAAGCCGTTTTTCTGGGCGTATGCGACCAATTCTGCATTTTTCATTATGTTCGGCAGTTTATACTTGCCGGCCAGCGCGGTTTTTGCCTTCTCAAGCGCGGCATGCGTGGTTATTTTGCCGGATTTTATCGCTTCCAGAAGTTCGCGGTGCGCGGATTCTGCCATGCAAATATAACCGGCGGGAAGGCTTATAAGCTACCGCAAGCCTTATAAAATTTGGCGGGATTGAAAACCATGGGAATATCGCAGCTTGCTTCCGGGCTTTCTTTGGCAAGGTATACGATTGAGGATGAATTCCGTAGAGCTCCTAAAGATGCAGACGAAGATGCCAGATATATCGTGTCCACTCACGGATATACTTATGAAGGGCTTGGTTACGCCGGAACGGACAGTGGCAGGGACATGATTGTTTTTCTAAAAGGCGGCGTAGCTACGGGACAAAAAGATTACGATGATGCTTTGCGGGAATGCAGACGTCTTGGATGTGAAACTCAGACAGGCCGGCGGATACCACAGTACCAAGGCCGCCGTTTTGACTTCGTGTTGGGGAAACCTTATTCGGAAGGGAATCTTCTGACCGTGGGAGAAGAGAATGGCATTGCTTATCCCATTATAATCGCATCATATGACAGAAACGGGAACATGGTTGCCGTGCCGTTCAATCTCCGCCCGGAAAATTACGATGCCGCAGAAAAGGTCGCGGAATCTCTGGGAATTGTGCCGGTATATAGACCGCTGGACGATGCGGGAAGTTCGCCAGTTGCTGGAACGAAAGTTCCGGATTTCATGAAAGAGTTCGGCAAATATTTCTAAAATTGAAGCGAAATAAAAATTTACTTGGCGGCCTTGGCGTTCTTCCAGAGCATGTTGAACATGGGTTCCATCAGGCTGGAAGTCACGTGGCCGCTCTGGGACCAGAAGGCCACGTCCTGCGTGGGATGCGTCTTCGCGTCGTCCGTGAGCCCCAATACAAATTCCTCGCCGTCCATTATGAATACCCTTCCGGCCATCTTTTCCGCGTTATCTGCGGCGTTGAGGCTCCTTATCTGGGCAAAGCCGGAAAGCGATTTCACAATCTCGGAGTGCTCGTCCTTGAGCGGCGCGAGTATCTGAACGGTAACGCCCCTCTCGGACATCTTCTTGATGTGCGAGGAGTGTTGCTCGGCTATTTCACTGAGCCCGGTTTCCGTGGTTATGAGCTTGACGTTCTTCCGCGCCTTCTTCATCATGGTGCCGAAATGCTGGAGCATTGCAGACCTGCCCTTTAGAGCGCCGGTCATCTCGTCCGTGTTCACGGTCTTTATGTTGTCCTTGTGGAGCTTCTCAAGCTCCCTGACGGACTCGCTCTTTGAAAGATTATCCATGCGGACTTCCGCTTCCTTGGCATCGTCCATTATTTTTGATTTTGCCCTTTCCAGCGCCTCTTTCGGCGGCAGGGAGACGTATTTCAGCGGCTTTCCCGGCTGGAGCATTATGAAGCCTTTGGCGCTGAGCGACTCAAGAACGTCGTAGCATCTGGATCTTGGAACCTTGGACATTTCTGCAAGTTCTCCGGCGGTCGCGCTGCCTCTTGAAAGCAACGCTACCCAAATGTTTCTTTCATACTTGTTCAGGCCCACTGATTTCAGGGCATCCATTGTTTTCTGCGACGCTACCATTACAGCACCTCATGTTTTATTATCTTTCATTGTTGTTTAGTAAAGCTTAAATATGTTACTTTTAAGGGAGAACAACACGGCTACTAAAACCATCCGCCTTTTTTCGCATCCTGCTCCTCCTTCTTGTATTGCTTGTGCAGTTCCTCCACGGCGTTTTTCACTTCGGCATAGCTCTTGTTGTTGTCGCCAACTCCGCAGGAGTTGCCAACGCCTATAATTATGAGTTTCTGCCCCCTCTTCGCCCTTTCCACCGATCTCTCCACGTAATTCTTTGCCTTGTCTACAGAATCAAATATGCTCTTCTTCATCGGGAGTATGGCTTCGTCCATGCCGACTTTTATCACGATGCTGTCTATGGGAATTTTTTTCGGCAGCAGCACGTTTTCTATCATCTCGCGCTGGCCGATGCCGCCCATGGCAAATCCTATTCCCTCGGCAACAGCGCCGGTTTTTTCCCCTTCAAGCTTCGCGCCTGCGTCAATCGTGATCACGCGCGATATCCGGTTCTTTTTCATTATTTTTTCCATGGCCTCGTCAATTCTTCCAAGGTGCGGCGCCGGTCCCGTTGCTTTGAGCACAAAGCATTTTCTGCCGTTGATTAGGGTTTCGCCCGCCACGACTTCCTCGGCTATTTTTCTGCCCTTCTTCATGTATGTGGAAGCCACAAGCGGGCCTATGGAATCGCCTATCGGCCAGCCGTTGACAAAAGCCTCGGTGCCCCGAAGCTCGGATTCCGCGATTTTTTCTATCATGGGAAGCTGCATCTGAAGTATCATCGCAATCTGGAGGTTCTTGAATTTCTTGGATATTTCCACGTAATGGCGCACGATCTTGGCCATCTGCCGCAGGCTTACCGCGGCCCGCAGGCCGTAATTGATTTGCTGCTTCTCCTGGTCGTTCTTGCCTTTGCCCACGCTTTCTGCGAACTGGCTGAAGCGCTCCTCCATGTTCCTAAGTGTCTGGTCTATTTTTCTGACAAGTCCGTACGGATCTATGGACGAAGGCTCAACTACGAAAAGTTCGGTGAACTCGTGTATGGTGTGCTTGGCCGCATGGCTGGTCTTCTTCACAACGAGCGAGTTTGCCTTGTCGGACATGTCCTCTATCTTCCTCGCGCTCTGGTCTATCTTGGATATGAGCTGCGAGAGCATCATGCGCGGGTAGACGTACATGAAGATGAAGAGCATGGCAAACCATGATATGATTCCCATCGGATCGGTAGCCTGCATGAACTGCATTTTTACACCAAAAGTCTTTTCTAAAACCTTTTAATTTGGTAGCTTAAATAATTAATTATGGACTGGAAGATAATCGCAACCCTTGCCATCGTCATGGCCATAGGGGTTGCCATTGTTTCGAGAACGCCGGAAGTTTCGCGTTTCCTTGAGGATATGTACAGCTACGTGAGTCCGTTGCCTAGCAACGTGACGTTCGCGCTGAACGCCGCATACAGCGGAAACGTGACGCTTGATGCCGTGAATTCCTCGGTGGAAATATTGCCTGCCAGCCTGTCGCTGGAAATAGCCGGCGGCGCTCTGGAGTCGCGCAGCCGCGTGACGCTCTCCGGTTTCCGCGGCACGGTCAACGTGCACGAGAATTCGGCCGAGATAGACGGGACTGCGGATGCCATTGACGCAGGAGGCGCAATTATCCGGTATTCTTCCGGGCCCGTGAAGGGAATTGCGGAATTTTCCGCGCTTTCCGTGGCTGGCGTGGCCATGCGCTCGCTTAGCGTTAACGTCTCATCCGGCACACTTGACGCAGACGGCAAGAACACGAGCCTGAACAGCGGCGTGATAGCCATACTTTCGCCTTCTGCCGATTACGCCTTCTCCGGCGGGACGATGTATGCGAAAGGCATTGCAAGGCGCATAGAAGTCCCGTCGTCGGGAATCATAATAGGATGATTGTTTACCCTGTAGAAATGACGGAAAAACATTATTCAGTATGCGAATCAGCGAGGCATCGTCATTTCTTTCCCGGAAGGAACAGTCCGCCTATCTTTCCGGCTATGCCAAGAACTCCGTACACCAGCTTCGCCACTATGTAGAGCAGGTAAAGCCCGATGCCCAGCGCCACGAAGAATATTATCGCATTCAGGTCTGTTGGCAGCGCAAAGCCGAACATGCCTGCAATGAACGGGAACGCCGCGGAAGCGACTGCCACGATGGCCATGCTTATGAGCGTCTTCACCGCGCGGTTTATCACATACAGGAACGCCGCGAAAACCGCGACCATCAGCAAAAGCTGCGCCGTGTTGAACGATCCGATCACGCTTTCAAAGACCATGATATTATTTTTACTATAGTGGATATAAAGATTCTGCGTAAACGTCGTTGAAAGATCACGCGTAAATCTCTATGACGTCGCCGTCGCTGAGGGCGTAGTCAAGGCCGACCTGCTTTAGCGTCCTGCCGCGTTGGATGCGGGCGAAGCGGAAGTTCTTTATGAAGTCCTTGTGGATGATCTTTGCAGCGTCCCTTACGGTCGCGCCCTTGAGAAGGGACATCGGGGTGTTGGTCTTCTTGGTGTATATTACAACCCTTCCCAAGGCTTTCCATATCCTTTCCTTTACGCTTCCCGGAGCTTCCGCCCGGGGGTCAGTTGTCAGGGCCTTTGTCCGTATGAACTTGTCTTCAAGCATTTCCCGGAGCATTTTTTCCTCTTTCGGGTTCTTTATCACGAGCACGATGAGCTCGGCGGTCCGCGCTATGCTCACGTATGCCGGCTCAAACGTTGAAGGTATCTCGATGATCTGCACCTTTACGCCCTTCCAGTCCATCATCCCGACTTCCGGCTTGACAGTGGTGTATTCGTAAGGCGCGATTTCGGGCTTCGCGTCCGTGATGGCCGCCAAAAGCTGCGATTTTCCGGAATTTGTGTAGCCAAGCAGGCACACTTGCGCGTCGCCCTCCTTCTGTATGCCAACCCGGGTCGCGCCCTTCTTTTCACCCTCTTTCTTCATCTTGGCAAGCCGCGACTTCAGCTGCGCGTGCGCGTTCTCGCTGCCGTGGTGCCGCGGCAGCAGCGATATCATCTCCTCCAGCGCCGCCATCTTCTCCTCGCGGCTCTTCGCCTGCGCGTACTTCATTTCGGCCTTGTAATATTCAGCTGGCGCGTTGACGGGCATGATTTATTATCGGAAGCAAGGGATAAATTCACGCGGGAGCTCAACAGGGCATCAAAAGATAAGCTTAAATACTTACTACTTATTAATAACAACTAATATGACAAACGGAGATGGGTCGCGAGGTTATAGGGGCACAAAAGCAGCTTTCATAGGCATTACAAACAATAACATAGGATTTGCATTGCAATGTTATGACGTTGGGCTACAACACATGGTGCCCGGTTTTAAGAACATATACGTGGACGCGCTGAGGGGGGTCGTGACAGCGGCTGTGCCCGAAATCAACGGGGTAACTTATAAATTTCTTGAAGAATTTGCTGCACAGGCGGATAACGTTGACTGGATGTCAAAAGACGCGCTGAATAAGCTATACATGGACGCCAAAAGACGGGTCGATTTCAACACGCCGTGATTTGGCAATTTCAGCGCGCAATTCCAAAACTATAAGCTCTTCCCATTCTATTTTCTTTTTCTTTATGACGGAAGGGATGTAGCCGCATCTTTCGCACATTGCAATGACTTCATGTTCGCCGCTAAGCGAAGAAATAATGAGCAGAATCCTGCCGCCTTTATTGAGATGCGCTTTCGCTTCTTTCAAGAACCGTTCTATGGCCTCCCGTCCTGTAGGGCCGCCGATAAGCTGGATTTTTGATTTTCCCAAATGCATATCCGTATCGTCCGATGGCAAATACGGCGGGTTGAAAGCTATCAGGTCAAACTCCCCGTTTATTGACGAAAACAAGTCCGATACCGCAGCTTTGACGGAAACGTCGTTTGCCGCGGCGTTGCTTTTCGCGGCTACAACAGCTTCTTCGTTTATGTCAGCCGCAGTCACTCTTGCGCCTTTTTCAGCCGCGATTACGGAAGAAAGCCCTGCGCCGCAGCCCATTTCGAGAAACTCATCGCCTTTATTTACCGTTTCCAAAACCGCTTCCGCAAGCAGGATCGAATCCTCATCGGGATAATAAACCGAATCCGGCACCTGTAAAGTCAGTCCATACCAGACAAATTTCATTATGATGGTTGGAAGGAAATGAATTTATGCAGATGCCGCCTGCTTGCGGCAAGAAGGAAAACCAAAGGCTCTGTTGAAATGCTCCAAGCCTCTGATAAAACTCGCGGATGAACGAAATTATTGAGGAATACAATCCCGCCAAAACCCGTAATGAATGCCATAGTTTACTAACTCCCTGCAGAGAAAACAGAAAGCAATATGGTAACCATAGGATTTCAATAGAGCAAAACCAAAGAATATAGACATTCTATTTTCACAACGCCGCCACGTTATCGTCATGTTCATCGCAGTGATGGCAGTTTACAGCGATACAAAAGATTATGCCCCGGGAGCGCCAAGATAGGCAAATATGGCACTGCCCATCAGCAGGAATGCCAAGACGGCGAATATGGCTATGGGAGCCGCTATTCCCGGAGCCGCCCTTCCCATGCTCATGTCTTGCAGCACGGAAACACCCTTCACCGTGAGATAAACCGAGTAAAGCGTTCCCAGAATGCCCGCATACGGTATCCAACCTATGAGATTTGACGCTGTAGAGCCGTAGACAAATGCTTTATACGTCTGGGTATAACCGTTCCTGCCTCCAAAGAGATAGGCAGATACGTGAAAGAGCGCCGCATAAATGAAAGGTGCGGTGACAGACAGAATCCACGTGAAAATGTATGCCAGAATCGGCAAGCTGCCTGCAAAAATCTGAAGCATGGGCGTGAAAGGGGCAGTACCTGCGGTGAGGCTCATTACTATTATATAGCCAATGAGATTGACAAGCGAGGTAACCGCAAGATATTTTACAGGCGCCCCGAATCCCTGCTCTTTCTCCACGGAAGCAAAGAACTCGTCCGGAGAAGCAAGAACGCTTTTGATTCGTTCAATCATTTTCGCATCTTTGTCCGAATAAGTCCATGCGCCCGTCAAACTGCAGGCACTCCTTTAGACGCGGCGCTTAAAATAGCAAATATGGCAACTCCGACGAGTGCAGCGACCAGAATAATGACGACAAGAAGGGGAATCAGTATAACGGCAGCCGCCCTTCCCATGCTCATGTTCTGCAGCACGGATAGACCCTTGATATTAAGATACAGGGAATATAATACCGCCACCATGGATACGAGAGGGACAAAGCCAAGCAGATAAACAGGAGTGGAGGCATATACGCCTGCCTTGAACGTCTGGGAATAGCCGTTCTTGCCTCCGGCAAGAATAACGAATATGTGGGTGCCAACAGCTGACACGAACTGCAAAATTATGAACAGCACGGAAATAAATACCGAACCTATTACAATGCCCGTTATGTTAAAGCTTCCTGCAATCAATGAGAGAACTGCAGACGTCACGGCAAATGCGGCCAATGAAAGCAGTGCAGTGTATTTCACGGGTTCGGCATATCCCTGCTCCTTCTTCACGGAAGCGAAGAATTTGTCCGGCGTCATGAGGACGCTCTTGATTTTTTCAATCATTGCTGCCATTCTATTTGAATGTTTGGACATATATAAATACTTTTCTGTACTTCGAACGCTTAAATCGGTGGACTGCATATATAGTTATAATGGATGACATCAAGGCGCTTATCAGGCTCTATTCTTTGGCGAATGCTGTTGAACACGATGGGCAGGCATCTTCAAAAAGCGTCTTAGGCAAGCTCTTGGCAGAAAGGCCCGAGCTTCGGGCAAGCGTGCAGCAAATGAGCAGCATGATTGACGAGGAAGTGCGGAAGATAAACAAAATCCCATCGGAAAAGCAGAAGGAAGAGCTTGACCAGACGGATTACCAGAAGGAAGAGAGGAAAGAGGAGAAGAAGGAGTTGCCGGAGCTTGATGTAGGCAGGAGCGGCCTTGTGGTAAGGTTTGCCCCGAACCCCGACGGAGCGCTGCATCTCGGGAATGCAAGGCCGGCGATATTGTGCCATGAATATGCGAAGCGGTATAAGGGAAAATTCATACTTCGTTTTGACGATACTGACCCGAAAGTGAAGGTGCCGGAAAAACGCTACTACGAATGGATACGCGAGGACCTGAAGTGGCTCGGAATAGTGCCGGACAAGGAAGTGATATGCTCGTCAAGGCTCCCTATCTATTACAAGTATGCCGCAAAGCTCGTGGACATGGATGCCGCTTATGTGTGCACGTGCGGCGACGGCTGGAAAAAATTCCGCGATGCCGGCAAGGCATGCCCGTGCCGCGGCCTTGACAGGAAGGAAAACACAAAGAGATGGAAGATGATGCTCTCGGGCAAGTATAAGGAGAGCGAGGCTGTTTTCCGGATAAAAACCGAAATTGACGCCAAGAATCCGGCATCCCGCGACTGGCCGGCGATAAGAATAGTGGACGAGCCGAGGCATCCGATGAAGAAGGCGCATGTCTGGCCGCTCTACAACTTCGCCTCGGCAATAGACGACCATCTTCTTGAAGTGACGCACATATTCCGCGGCCAGGAACATTCAACGAACGAAG
The DNA here is from genome assembly GCA_035290885.1 of archaeon. Taxonomy (GTDB): domain Archaea; phylum Aenigmatarchaeota; class Aenigmatarchaeia; order GW2011-AR5; family GW2011-AR5; genus JACQID01. Next base: position 6,399 of record DATDTL010000029.1, on the reverse strand, counting down.
TCAAGCAACGCTATCTTTACGAGCACTTGGGCTGGAAATACCCGGAAACCGTGATACTGGGGCGCTTCTCGCTTTCGGACATGATGCTAAGCAAGAGCTCAATACGGGAAGGCATAGAGAAAGGCGACTTTCGCGAATGGGACGACCCGGGCCTTGGCACGCTCCGCGCCTTGCGCAGGCGCGGCTTTGTGCCTGAAGCGATACGCAGGATAGTCGTGGAAGTAGGCTCAAGGCCGAACGACATAACGATATCTTTCGAGAACCTTGCAGCTTACAACAGGAAGATAATAGATCCCAAGGCAAAGCGTTATTTCTTCGTTGCGGAGCCCAAGATGATAACCCTGAAGAACAGCAAGAAAAAAGTGGTTGAAGCGAAGACGCACCCTGCCGGCGAGGAGAGGAGGATCATCGCCGTTGGCGACAGGATTTACATAGAGAAAGACGACTACGAAAAGTACAAGGGGCTGGAAATAAGGCTGAAGGATTTCTGCAACGTGAAGCTGGGTGACACCGCCGAAGTCACAGGATATGAAATCAAGCCTACCCCAAAGATACACTGGGTGCCTGACAAGCATATTGTCGTGCGCGTCCTGATGCCCGGCGGCGAAACCCTTGCAGGAGTTGGGGAACCCAACATACTCAAGGCCAAGAAGGGCGAGGTCGTGCAGTTTGAGCGCTTCGGCTTCGTCCGCATAGAAGGCAAGGAAAAGAGCAGCGTCGGGTGCATTTTCTCGCACGTTTAATCGGCGTTTTTCCAATGCCATAATTTTTTTGGTACAGTGTGATATTCACATTCAGCCCGAAGCGCTGCTTGGAAGTTAACGATTTTGTTTTTTCCAGCCATCCATATAATTTGCCATCTTTCTGCCAATTTAGTTGAAATAAAAACACATTTAAGCGTTTCCGAAGTAAATTCAGTGAATGGGAAAAATAAGCGGCATGCTGACGTTCATGTACAAAACGTTCATGCCGTTGGCGATGCTGTTCTATCTTGCGCTGGTGCTGGTAACGCCGCTTAACTTCGAGCCCCTATGGTTCGTGGTGGCGTTCTTCATAGACATATTCAACGAGATCAGGGAATGAATTTCTCTGAGGGTTATCAGCCCTTCGCGAATGAGCTTGCCGCTCGCAACGTCGTATATCGTTGACGGCCTCCTTCTTGGCAGGTTTCCTGCGTCAATTATTGCATCCACTTTTCCGTCAAAGGCTTTCATGACGTCGCTTATGATGTAAAGCGGCTCATTGCCGGACACGTTCGCCGATGTCGCCGTGACCGGCCTTTTCAGCGCCGCCGAGAGCTTGCGCGCAAAGCCGTGATTAGGAACGCGGAATGCTATTGTATCGCCCTGCTTTGCAGGGACCACGAGCGTGAGCGGCCCGGGCATGAACTGCTTTGCAAGCATCTGCGTTTCCCTACTTATCGTAGCGTATCTTCTTATCATGGCAAGTCCCGAAACTACGACAGAAAGCGGCTTGCCGCGGTCGCGCTCCTTGGCATCATATATTTTCTCCTTTGCCTCGGCGTTTGAAAAATCCGCGCCTATGCCGTAACTCGTCTCGGTCGGGTATATTATTATGCCGCCTTGCTTCAGTATGGCAGCAGCCTCTTTTATTGAGGATTTTTCATTGGCGTTCAATATTATTGTTTTCATATGTACCCTGTCTTTGCAAGCGCTTCTATCATGGATTCCCATGAAGCGGCGTTTCGCGGAATAACAAAATCTTCTCCGGTTATCAGCCGATAACCCAGCGCATACGCCCTCGCGGTGCCTGCGATAAGCTCATCGGATAGTTCAGGCGGCGGACCGTTTCCTTCCCAATCGGTTTCCGAACGTAGGCGTTCCCTCAGAAATTGCTTGTCCCGCCAGAACGGATACCAATATTCCGGAGGGGCGTTGCTCTCAAGCAATTCGTGATAATCGCGCTCGCCCATCATTCGTACGGAGTCCGGCGTGAGGACTTCGTCTATGAGAGTCAGATTTCCGCCGTTATCTACGCCTATCTCCATCTTCCCGTCCGCAAGAACGCCTCCGTGGCTCTCAATTATGCCAGAGCAGTCTTTGAATGCTTCGGAACAGAGTTCATATGCAGCGACGGCATTGGGACGGCCTCCCATCAGGCGCTCAAATTCATAAGCCGTTTCTATGGTCATGTCATGCCCGTTTCTGGCTTTTGTCGTGGGAGTAAATATCGGCTCCTGCAGGAGTTCATTCTCCCGTATGCCGTCGGCAAGGACATAGCCGAGAAAGTCTCTTTTACCGTTTTTATACTGCCTCCATGCGCTGCCGGTAAGTCCGTTTCTCATTATGAATTCTACAAGATATGGCTCGCATTTTTTCACGATAATAATGCGCGGATGCGGCTGCGAAATAAAATGCGTGGGGTAGTTTTCCAATTGCCGGAATGCGTACGCCGTACATCCCGTGAGCATGGGGCCTTTTTCAGGAATCTCTGGTGAGAGGATAGAGTCATACGCGGAAATCCTGTCCGTGGCAACCAATGCGAGCGTTTCACCGAGGTCGTATATATCGCGGGTCTTCCCGCGGCGTACGCCGGGCATAAGATTTGTTTCTCTGACGGTAGGCAGGCTCGGAACCTTATCATAAGGCAAGGAAAGCAATGTTGTCATGCTATCAATATGCAACGGAAGTTAAAAATGCAATACGGTGGCTATACGATCTGATGCTGGTTTAAGCATGCGGGCACAATATTGTAAATATGGCAGCGTATGGTTCTTGTCGTTCCATAAGCATAGGCGTAGTGGGCGGCGGGCAGTTGGGCGCTATGCTCGCTCAGGAATCAAGAAAAGCAGGTATGCCCTTAGACTTTGTTTTTCTTGACCCCGTACCCGGCTGCCCTGCAAGTGGATACGGCAGGCAGATAGTAGCGGGTCTCTATGACGTGCGGGCCATAGAGGAACTGGGAAGGCAATGCGGTATCCTTACATGCGAGATAGAGCACGTCTCGGCGGAAGGGCTGAGAGCGGCGGAAAGGAACGGAATCCCGGTCTACCCTTCTGCGGAGACGCTGAAAATAATACAGGATAAGGGCAGGCAATACGAATTACTAAAAAGCAGCGGCCTTCCGGTGCCGGACTTTCGGCTTCCGGAAAAGGAGGAAGACCTTGTTACCATCGGGAACGATTTGGGATATCCATTCATGGCTAAAGCTGCAACAGGCGGATACGACGGCAGGGGCAATTACATAGTAAAAAGCGATGAGGACGCAAGGGGGGCATGGCGGCATTTCATCGGAAGGGGAATAGTTGCCCAGAAATGGGTGCCTTTCGAGAAGGAAGTTTCGGTCATCGCCGCAAGAGACACGACTGGCAATATTGCAAGTTATCCGATACGGGAGAATCATCACAAGGACGGCATACTCATTGAGTCCGTAGCTCCTGCGAGGATAAACGCTTCGGTTGCGAAAAATGCCGAGTATATAGGCTATGCGGCGGCGCGAGTGTTTGGCGACGCTGGAATCATCTGCGTTGAGATGTTTGTGCTGCCTGACGGGCAGGTATACATAAACGAGATCGCGCCGCGCGTGCATAATTCGGGCCATGACACGATGGATTCGTGCAAGACGTCGCAATTTGAGCAGCATCTCCGCGCCATAACGGGCATGCCTCTTGGAAGCACGGAAATGCTGTACCCTGCGGCGGTCATGCATAACATACTTGGCAATCCCGGCTATTCAGGCGAATACGTTATGGCAATCCCCGATTGTCTCAGCGAAGCAGGAGTTCGCGTTCATATGTACGGCAAACGGGAGGTGCGGCCGGGAAGAAAAATGGGGCATCTTGCTGTAGTAGGGGATAACCCGGAAGAACTTATCAAGAAATCACAGGAAGCCAGAAGGGCAATACGGTTTGTTCCCGTTGGAAATGGCAGGCACAAAATTTGAAACAGGAGACAATCGCTGGCTTGGGCTTCTGCGGATGAGACTTAAAAAGAAGCCATCAACAGAAACTGAACAAAAGTAATTTTTTATGTTTTTCAACAATTCAGCGAAGAGTATGTTTTTATTACATACTTAAATAATTATCGTATTTAGTATCTCAATGGTAGTTACAAAATTACCGACAACTCGGCGCAGGGCATACAGGATACAGCATTCCGGAGGAACTGCCTTTGTCCCCCTATACGCCGAGGATGGCACGATTTCAACAATTCCCGTTGACAGGAATGGTCATCAGGAGGAATACGTTACCGGTCTTCGCCCCGGCGATATAATTTACGTGCAGGGAAGCGGTGTTTCTGAGAGCTCGGCTAGTTTTGATAATATCAAGGGGGTTCTGAAAAGAAAAGTACCTGCATATGCGCAAGACAGGAGCGATTATTTCTTGGAACTGGGATTTCTAGATGATAGAACTATTCATGAAACTACCAGATTACGATACGATCTTTTCCATGCCGTGGCAAGTCAGAAACCGGAACTATTTGCAGAGAATGAAAGAAACAATCTGGATGATTACGTATTCAGAAGGTTTGACGAGAACGGAAATCAGCGGGACTTTTCCAGAAGTACTGCTCGTAAGGTAGCGGATTATATAGCAACAACTGCAAAAGGGGCGTTTTCATCGATGAATAGAAATTGGCCGTATAGTAAAAAGCAGAACAGTGCCGTAGGCACATGGCTTCGCGGTAACGTCATACATCCGACAAACGTTAGGGGGGATACCGGAAGTATGGAGGATACGTTCTGGATAGCAAACGCACTCGGAATCGACGATTTTGAAAGAAGGGCGAGCGAGGTTCATAATGCGGCTGAGCTTGCGGAAAAAGGCGATTATTCTGCAAAAAGCCAAAACCCGTATTTTCGGCTCACGGATGCACATAGAAGTGTGACGAATACGATACGCGGTATTAAGGGCGGCGGAGGGAGTAAAGATTCTTCTGGCAATCATGGTCCACGGCATCCGAATATTTATGCCAACATGCCGGAATGGACGGCGACTGTAATGGAAGAACTTGCACCCCGCGCGGAAAATCGTATAATCGAGGCGCAGTTTTATTCTGCTGATTTCGCGGATGTTCCTGACAACGACGGGAAGGAAGAACCGCATTCCAAAGGATTTGGAAAAAATATAGTGTTGGTAAGGGAAGAAGATGGCAGGGACGACGTCTATAAATCAATAGGTGTCCCGCAAGTGCCTCGAAGAAGGAAGAATAAGCTTCAGGAAGATTTAGAAGGGTCAATAGAAACACTTTACAAAATATACCGGGCATCCATTCCTCTGATAGTGAAAGATTACATAAAATATCGTGACTCGACTCCCAGCACTTTTGTAACAGGGAAACCAGGGGGACGTTGTGTTGAGATGAGCCTTTTTGAATTTTTGTCTCCGATGTTCAGCTATACGCCAAAATCCCTTGCTGACGCATATAGAAACGATATAGACGATATACTAAACGCTGTCAACGAAAACGCTATAGACGTGGATAAACAACATCTACAGCTCCGGCGGCAGCGTCAAAATGTAGTAGAATCTATGTATAATAAGTCTCCACTGCTCAAAGATGTCTATAGTTCTTCAGAGGAACTGTTGATGAGTTGTGCGCTTATCAACATAAATTCTACACGGGAATTAATTTCAATATATGGGAATTTGGGAAGGAGAGAAATTAGGCGTGTACTTCGAAATAATAGAAGATATATTTCCCGTTCCCAGCACATTGCCGAGCAAATAAAGGAGAGAAATAGTCAAGAAGTGAGTGAACTTATAGAAATTGATTCTGCCATACCTGTTGAACTTATAATGACAAGACCCGTAGAGTCCTATTTTTGGTCCATGTCAGATAGCGTTACGGCACATTTTTTACTCATGTCAAAAATATACGGTATAAATACCGGCAGACTGAAAGAGCTTTTCGTTCCCCAGCAGGAAGATTTATACGGTATGCTAGAAAAAGAAATACAACTCCAAGAACGTTCCATGCGTTAAACCCAGTCAACTTCCACTTCGTCCGTCCTCCAGTTCTGCCAGAAGTCGTGCTTTGCCAAAGGCTTTTCGCCGTGCTTTCGTTGCAAGAGGCCAGTGTAGGCGATGTTCGCGCCGTTGTCGCCTGCGTATTCCATGGGAACGGGAAGGAATGCCGCAGCACGCTCCTCGCACATTATGCGGCACATCTCCTGCAGGCGCCTGTTCGCAGCGACGCCACCCACGAGCAGCAGCTCGTTCTTGCCCGTATGCGCCATTGCCCGCTCGGCAACTTCCACGAGCATGGCAAAGCAGGTTTCCTGAAAAGAGAACGAGATGTCTTCCAGCTTTTGCGAAGCAAGCTTGTTTTTGGCGGCAGTGAGTATTCCTGAGAACGACAAGTCCATGCCCTTGACAACGTAAGGAAGTTCAATATACTTCCCTTCCTTCGCCATCTTTTCCATGACAGGCCCGCCAGG